>JBBQAD010000489.1:0-2339 GCA_038315885.1 Fibrobacteria bacterium
AATGGAAAGACTGCTGCCATTGCCAGTATTATATCTTTGTATAAAACGCCGCCAGAAATTAGTGTTACGGGAGCCGACGATGGACAAGTATTAAATTCGGCTTTTGATTTAAATATATCCATTCATGATTTGCATTTGAAACAAGGCTTGATTGAAATAAGAGGAACAAGTTTTTATGAAACCTGGAGTGCATCCTCAAGCCAAGACTCAATAGTATTTCCGATTTCTGAAAACGGTGATTATCAAGTATTAATTACCGCCCAAGATATTGCTGGAAACAAGGTGGAGAAAAGATTGTCATTTAGATTGAATTAATTTGATAAGCATACAAATGGTAAAGAAGATGTATCTAATGAAGCGTATACCTCGCATATATTGTAGATATATTTTAATACTTTTCTGATGAATAGTTCCTATGTCCTTAATAATATCACCTGCAATTCTCCATAAGGTCTGTAACCTATGTCAAAATATACGTGAATCAAAGTATCAGACTTAATCCCAACATCAGAGCTTCAAAAAAAATAAGATATCACCCAACTTTTACGAGAGTTCCCGCGTATTTGCAATTAGAAGTCGACAAATGCTTCGTCTGGTAATTTTTTAAGATAAACTTCTTATACTCTTTACCAGACAAATAACATTTACAAATACCGCTAGAAGTAGCGGGAAGGAGTTACATATGAATTGGATTAAAAAGTCCCTGCTCGCCCGCAGGGTAATGAGTGTAATGGGCTTGCTAGCCTTTGCAGCACTGGCGGCTGACCACGCAGATTCTCCCAATAGTTCCGACGGAAATATGGATATCAATGATCTCTATGTTTTTGAAAAGGGTAGTGATATAGTGTTTGCCTTAACGGTGAACCCCTTATTGACTCCAGGAACAGCTACTCAAAATGCAGCGTTTAATCCTATGGGATTATATCAATTCAAATTGGATAAAGAACGCGATGGAATCGAAGATGCAGTTATTCAAGTCAATTTCGATGGCTCAGGCACTTCCCAAAAAGTGATGGTCCGAGGAATTGGAGTTCCCGTGGTTAAAGGCACAGCCAGTAATAAAGTCATGACAAAAACCCCCATAAAAGCAGCGTATAACGAAATTAAAACAGAAGGAAGCTGGAAAATATTTGCCGGCCCCAGAGACGACCCATTCTTTCTTCACCTTACGGGCGACTCTTCGCTTACCAGCGTGCTGAATGCAGCCTTCACCGGTGCCGGAATACCCACAGGCGAAGCGAACCAACAATCGCTTGCATTTTCTACCGGCGGCCCCGATGATTTTAAAGGCTTAAACGTCCTAGCAATTGTGATACAGTTGCCCAAAAGTGAAGTTGCCGCTGCACTGGGCATCAGCAACACCGATTCCTTTTACACCTGGGCCACCACCAGCATCAAAGATTAAGAAAGAAGGAGAATAATTATGAAAAACACATACAATCTTAAAAAAATGGGTTACCTGTTACCAGTGGCCCTGATTTCCGCTACCCTGGTACTTTCATCCTGTTTCGATAGTTCCAACGACAACGATGACAAAATTGTAGTGGATAACAGCACCTACACCCAAGTCGACCGAATGGGCATCCCCGCCCTCAATACTGTCTTTAACCATCCGGCTGCTTTTAGCAAGAAAGATTACAATACAGCAGGTCCTGATAAGGACAAGGCAACTTATATGGAGCGATTCAAAACCGTTCTCGGAGCAGTTGCCAATGCCGACCCTGCAGCGACCGCGAATGTGTTGCTAGCCGATGAATTACCGGTCTCATTGGGCTCAGCTACTTCCTTTGCAACTTTAACAGGAAGAGCCCCCAGTGACGACGCCGTTGATGTTGCTTTAGGTTTGGTGATTGGAAGTTCCTTGTCGGTCGTGCACAGCGATAATGTCGATGCCAATGATAAGGCCTTTCTAGCGACCTTTCCCTATTTGGCAGATAATCATTAAGAAGTAGCCGATCATTCAGTTACCTGAGAGGTATCAATTGAAACCATTTTTCATTCAAGTCACGATGTTAGGCTTCCTATTCTGGGTATCAGCCTGTGTACCATCTTTAAAGAATGGAAAAGCTCAGGAAACTGTCAGTATATCTGAAGAACAGTTACAAATCATCTTAGCGACCAAGGCGCCTGAAATTTATCCGCAGAATTCTGCCATCGAATATTTCTCAAAGCGCTTGGCCGAGAGAGACAATAGCGATATGCTGGCCTTAAACGGTCTGGTAGAAAATTACCGGGCACGTTTTGCCGCTTACAATCAAAAAGAGGATCTAGACAAAGCGCTTCAGTATTTAGAAGAGTTACGGAAAAAGTATCCCTCCCATGCGGGTGTGAATGCATAC
>JBBQAD010000407.1:0-3738 GCA_038315885.1 Fibrobacteria bacterium
CGAGATCCAAACCAATTTGATCCAATTTTCCCAATGAAAATCCCAGCCCACTCACCCAGGCCTCTTTACTTTTTATTTCTTCAAAGAACCTGCGCCGGGTATAGATGCCAAGTTTTAGCTGTGAAGCCGCCTGCCAGACTATACCAAGAGCCAGACTCCTATCCAATTCCCATCCCAGTGATTGAATTTCTAGGTGTCGTATCCCCAGCGAGTATCCTAGTGTTACAGGATAGGGACTGTTCCAACTGTTTTGAAACTGAAGACTTTTTTCGTTGTAAAGATCACTAAAGCCAAACTGAGTATATGTAAGCCCAAGACCTATTTTATCGAAATCATAATAGGCTGCGAAAAGATTATCGCGTAACTCTTCTATGCCAAAAGGAGAGTAGGAGTAGGCTTCTAGACCAAAGCTATTGGTCTGTAAGCTTGCCGGATTTTGAACATAGGCGCTGCGAAAAAGAGCGGTGGAGGCCCCGGCCCCCAGACTACCCGCATAGGGACCAATTGCTGGTGAATCTCGAAAGGCTGCGGTGGCAGGTCTCGTAATTACCATGAGGAGACCCAAGAAGCAACGCAGAAAAAAATGATTTTTTAGACAGGATGCTGTACCATTCCCAGGCATATTAAAGCTTTGCTCCCAAGACAAAGACTTTTTTAATTGTCTTTCCCTGCGAGGGAATTAGTGTAACAATGTAGGGACCAATTTCATGGAATTCTCCATTTGGTCGTTTACCATTCCATTGAAGGGTTTTCTGGCCCTGGCAATTATGACATAATTAGCTTATTCTAATGCCTTCAATGTTATACAGATACACCTAATAGGTTTTTAAAGCAGGTGCACCTACTCGCAGATCCAGCACAGCATGGGCATCATCTCTATTGATTATTTTCGAGCTAAGCTGCAGCGAAAAATCTGTGTCATATGCGGGACTGTAACCTGGACTGCTCGCGCCCTGATTAATTGGGCTGAGCGTCTGGCCTAAGCCAGGAGAAACTTGGTAACAATTGTTATCCCCTTTTAATGAAGAATAGGGGATTTCTGAAATTGTATTTCCTTTCCATGATAGGGAGACTGTATCTCCCGTATTGCGTAAAATATTCCAATCTGAACTTTCAAAGAGGTTCCACTTTCCGAAGCCGTAGTACTGTATAAAGGTGTTCGAGTCTGGGGTTAAAATTGCATATTCTCGTGCATTCAACCAATTCTCACGCAGTCCAATTGGAATTCCATTGAGTTCAACCTGATCGATTCTGATGGGATAAGCTTGCTGATTTTTTATTTCAACCCACTCTGGTGTTTTGGCATCAGGAGCCGGACAAAATTCGGTAATAGTCAGAATCGACGTGATATTTGAAAAAATCAAATGGGAATTATTGAATTCGATGACATCTCCCTGAAGATGCACTGTTACAATCCCTGCCTCAATTTCAGAACTTGGCAGAGTTGTGCTTATTTCGAGACTCTGCCCGGCTTCAAGTGCTGGCATGTCAACGTATCTCGACTGGGCATCAATGACTCCATCTAAATTATTATCAAGACTCCAATACCACCTCCACGCGCCATTAGCTTGGCCACCTTGATTACGAATAAGCGCTACCAAAGTGCTCTGTTGCTCTGTTTGCTGTATACTGGCTTTTTCCACTACCAAATCAGATACTGTTATATTCGAAGCACGACTATTCCAATCTCCAGGGCTGGCTTTATCCCCTGTTTTCGAGATGAATTGGGCTTTATCAAAGCCTAAAAATTCTGGTGCCTGCCAAGTATTTTCCCAACTGATGCCAGAAAGCGCTTTGGGTATCTGAAGGCTAAGTGTGTCGGTTTCAGAAATCAGAGTGATACTGATGGGCAGCGAATTCACCAAGGAAAGTCCAGGCCAATTTTTTTTACACTCGATTCCTTGTGAGCTCATTGTTAAAGAATCCCGGCAAATGAGATAGAACTTCCCGGCGTTTAATTTGAAATTCACCCACTTCAGAGTATCTCCTGCCAAAATCAATTTAAAAGAGTTCCATTCCAACGCTTCTGTCAGAGGATTACCTAACTCCACGAATTCACCTTGTGCATCACTGAGGGCGCTGGGATCGGCCAGCACTTCTGATACTATCGGTAGAGGACCAGAAAAACAGGTTGCAAAGAGAGTAACATTGATCAGAATGCAAAAAGAAAGTAGCCTGGCAAGGCCGCTTGATATTTGAGTTTTAAAAAGCGAAGCGGGTGTTGTCATGGCAGCCTCTCACATTTTTGAGAGGGTTTATCGCTTAAGTGTGATACTTTTCTAGGCTGGGAGCTTTTAGGCGGATGAAATCCAGGATTTCCCGTTCCAATTCAATCCCCCCAGCGGTTTGACGCACAGACACAAGCGGCAAAAATAAAGGAGAATTGAAGAAAGTTCCCAAAGGAATGGGGTTTTTTCGACAAAACACCTTTTGTACAAAGGCCATAGCTTCTGTTTGCAATTTTTCAGAAGTGTTATGATCGCCTTTGGCATGGGCTGCAATCATGGCTTGGTACAACTTTGAAACTTCGGGAATATTGCCTGATGCAGTAATGATTCCCGTGCCGCCTAAAGATAAAATGCTATGTAAAGCATCATCTTCACCAGTTACGACCGCAAAATCAAGCTCGCGGGTTTCTTTAATGATCCGAATCGTATCTTCGCGAAAAGTTCCGGGAGATTTAAAATCGACCGCCTGTTTTAGCCCAATAATGTTAACATCATTTGCCAAGGCAATTAGTGTCTCTGCTTCGAGGTAACTGGCAGTACGGGCAGGTACGTTATAGATCACGATTTTCGCCGCTGTTTCAGAAGAAAGCATAGAGAAATGCTGAAGAAGACCTTCTTGGGGCGGATTATTGTAATATCCAGTGACACATAAGACGGCGACCGAACCGAATTCTTTTTGAATTCGATTGATCATTTCAATCGATTCGCGAGTGCTGTTAGAACCCGCCCCGGCTATAACCGGAATGCGACTGTCTACATATTCCATGGTAAAGCGAATGAAATCGAAATGCTGCTGGGGGCTCAAGGTCGCGCTTTGCCCTGTCGTGCCTACGGGAACCAAACCACTGACTCCGCTTTGAATCAAATCATCGATTAATCGTTTGGCTTTCTCATAGTCTATGCCATTGTTTAAATGCTTGGGATCATCCCGCAAGAGCGGTGTAAACAAAGCAGGAAAAACTCCATGGAGATCGGCACCTGTTGAGATACTCTTTGCGCTCATCTTAAAATCCTTACAATCCGGGTTCTAACAGCTCAGGATGCTCTTCCAAAAATTTTGTGGTGTATTCACCTTTCACAAAACCAGGATGAGAGAGTATCCGTTTCAGTACTGGTATGGTCGTTTTAATTCCCACGACTACCATTTCATCCAATACTCGCATCATTCGCGCAATAGCCTTGGGTCGTGAAGGAGCGTGAACAATCAATTTAGCTATCATACTGTCATAGTAAGGTGGTACTTCGTAGCCATTGTAACAGTGGGTATCGACTCTGACTCCCGGACCTCTCGGAATATGAAATTCGGTCACAGTTCCCGGGCAAGGCTTAAAGCCGTTAAAGGGATCTTCTGCATTGACCCGGCATTCAATACTATGGCCCACAATCTGAATATCCTCCTGTTTGTATTCCAACTTTTCACCGGCTGCCACCAATATTTGAGCTCGTACCAAGTCGACACCTGTTACACATTCTGTTACAGGGTGCTCCACTTGAATTCGGGTATTCATCT
>JBBQAD010000162.1:0-7742 GCA_038315885.1 Fibrobacteria bacterium
CTAAGTAGTCTGGTCGATATACCTAAATTGAAGTTAAGCGCCTCTATTTTACTTTTGTCTCCTTACTTACCCCTACTTTTTATGGGAGAAGAGTATGCAGAGACCAATCCCTTTCTTTACTTCGCTGATCACACTGATGCGGAGCTAAGAGATGCTGTGAAAGAGGGGCGAAAAGCAGAGTTTTTGGAGTTTCATGTTCATGGAGAAGCTCCCGATGCCTTTGCATTGCAAACCTTTGAAAAATGCAAGTTGGATTGGGACAAACTCAATAACACTCCCAATTCTGAAATGTTTAAGTATTACAAGCATTTAATTCAACTGAGGAAATCGCTAAGCGCGCTGGGTGCTACTGAGCGGGAAGCTCTGGATGCTCGGTTAATTGAGGGTACTAAAGTCATTTCACTATTATACGGCCACCCGATTGAAGCGGTTCGCTGCCTTTTTAATTTCTCCGGTGATGCCGCACGTATTCCTTGGGAAATGGCTGGAAATTGGAAAAAGAGATTTGATTCTGAACAAATCGAACCAGGTGATATCATTCCCGATGTTATTCCAAATATCACTCCAGATCAGCCGATTTATATCGATACACCAATGCAGATTGTAACAGTTCCCCCATTTGGATGCCACGTTTATGTCAAGCGTGGAGTTGAATAAGATTGAATACTAACATTGGCATATAATATTTATCGAAAGCAAAAATATGCTTGAGAAAATTCCACGAGCAAGTTACCGCTTGCAATTCACTCCCAAATTCGGATTTAAGCAGGCACAAGCACTGCTACCCTATTTGCAAACTTTGGGTATTAGTCATATTTACGCTTCTCCAATTATGCGTCCACGCAAGGGAAGCACTCATGGCTATGATGTTTGTGATCCCAACGCGGTGAATCCCGAATTAGGAAACCAGGAGGAGTTTTTAGAACTGCTTCATGAAGTAAAAGTAAGGGATATGGGATGGTTACAAGATATTGTTCCGAACCATATGGCATACTCCCATGAAAATGCTTATTTGGTTGAAGTATTAGAACATGGAACAGCATCACAATATGCTGACTTTTTTGATATCACCTGGGACCATCAGCACGAGGCCCTCCGGGGCCGAGTTCTAGCCCCATTTTTGGGAAAACCTTACGGACAATGTGTAAAAGCGGGCGAATTAAAAATTGTTTTTGAACACGGAGGACTTTGGGTAGGGTATTACACTAATCGCTATCCTCTTTCGCCCGAATCGTATTGGACTGTCTTGGGAAGCAATCTTGAAGAGTTACATGAAAAATGTGGAGAAGAAAGTAATGAATACATCACATTTTGTGGTTCATTGCATACCTTAAAAAATGTGTCGCATGTATTCAATCCAATTGAACGGGTTTCACAGTGCAATATGGCAAAGGCAGTATTGCGAAAGCTATACGATGAAAACAAGGTTATCAAGGATTTTGTAAACGTTAAAATCGGTCGGCTGAGTACTGTTCCCGATGGAGACTATGTTGCCTTTGACTCATTGATGGCTAGTCAACATTTTCGGCTTGCATTTTGGAAAGTAGCTGCCGAAGAATTGAATTACCGGCGATTCTTTACGGTTAGTGATTTGATCTGTGTTCGAGTGGAGCATGAACATGTATTTGAGGCAACCCACAAATTTATTCTCGATTTAGTTTCTCGAGATTTAATAAGCGGTCTGCGAATCGATCATATCGATGGCTTATTCGATCCATTAACTTATCTGCAGAGGCTTCGTGCCCATGCGCCAAATGCGTACCTGGTAGTTGAAAAGATTTTGGAAAAAACGGAAAATCTGCCCCGAGAATGGCCGATTGAGGGGACTACAGGTTATGATTTTCTCAATTATCTCGGCTATCTATTTTGTGATCGGAAGTCGAGAGCTCGATTTGACTCTATTTATTTCAAAATTACCGGCAATCATCAAGATCCAGAAGTATTACAGGCCGATAAACAAAGGTTAATTATTGGCAAACATATGGCTGGCGATATCGACAATCTGGCCAGATTGATTTTAACAATTTCAAATGTTGATCTCATGGGAAGGGATATCACTGCTTATGCTCTCCGAAGAGCACTAGTAGAAGTGCTAACCTACTTCCCTGTCTACCGGTCGTATATTAGCACCTCATCCTTCTCCAAGGATGATGCCAAATACATTGCTACGGCTTTAAAATTGGCGCGTGAAACCAAATCCGGCTTGGATATAGAATTCGATTTTATCGAAAGATTTTTGATGGTTCAGGGCGATACAATTCGCGCGGCAGAGTTCGATGATGCCTGGAAAAAAGCGGTCATGCGATTTCAGCAATTTACCGGACCATTAATGGCAAAGGGCTTTGAAGACACTCTCTTTTATGTATACAATCGTCATCTTGCCTTAAATGAGGTGGGGGGCTGGCCATTGGATTTTGGCACTAGTCAAAAAGATTTTTCTTCGTTTATCAATCGAAGACTGAAAACATTTCCCTTCAGTATGAATTCCACTGCCACTCATGATACCAAAAGGGGAGAAGATACCCGAGTGCGGATGCACGTTCTCAGTGAAATACCCCAGGAATGGGAAAAGCTGCTGTTTACATGGCTAAAGCAAAATGCGGTACATAAATACTCAAGTGGAATGTCAGCTTTACCAGCTAAAAATGATGAATATCTGCTCTATCAAACTTTAATTGGCACTTTTCCCCTAAATGGCATTATAGATGAAACTTATATTTTGCGAATCAATGATTACATGATCAAGGCAGTTCGTGAAGCCAAGGTTCATACCGCATGGATTAAACCTGATGACGAATATGAGCATGCTGTTTCTGATTTTGTAAAGAAATGTTTAGATGAAACCAATAATTCACAATTTGTTCATGAACTTCGTCACTTTAGTCAAAAAATATCCTGGCACGGACTGCTGAATTCGTTATCCCAATTGACTTTGAAATTGAGTCTTCCGGGAATCCCCGATTTTTATCAGGGTACGGAAACCTGGGATTTTAGCTTGGTTGATCCTGACAATCGACAAGAACAGGACTATAACTCTCGAATGTCATTATTGCCTGATTTGAAGAATATCTCTATGGATATAAACAGTTTGACCGAAGCGATGCAGACTGGTCTGATTAAAATGTTTGTAATACAAAAAATATTAAACTATAAAGAACAAAACCCTATTTTGTTTACTAATGGTGACAACCAATTATTAAATGCCAAAGGAAACTCAAAAGACAATGTGCTTGCTTTTTCTAGGATCTTTCAGAAAAATAAAATGCTGATTGTCGTGCCTCGATTTACCACCAAACTGATAAAAGCAAAAGAATTACCCCTAGGAAAAAGCATTTGGGCTGAGACTCGTTTAACGCTTCCTACCCAATGGCACGGTGAGACTGTTACTGATGTATTTAGTAATCAATCCCTAAAGTTGGGCAGCGAACTAAATATCGGCGATACTCTCAGTTCCTTTCCCGTGGCTATTTTGGCAGGGACCAACTAGAGTAGTAGTTGTAAAAAGTGAATACATATTCCAATTCTGATTTTTCTGAAGAAAGTAATGATTTTTGGGCGAATCTTTTTAATTCTTTTACATCCTTAATTGAAGAAACGGCTTGCCCTGCTTGTAAGAGTTCAGAGCGTTGTAATTCAAAGAAATTGGGTCCAAGCCATTTGCATCGCTGTCGAAATTGCAGTCTGGTCTACCTTTCCCCCAGACTAAGGCAGGAGGTAATTTCCAAGCTGTATACAGAGAATAGTGGAGATCTTAGTTCTAATCTGGAAAGAATTTTAAGAAAATTAATGGTTTCCAGAAAAAATGAAATGCTTTCAGAATTTCCCAGAAACTTTCGCACAAGCTGTTCAAACTTAAGCTTACTCGATTTTGGTTCGGGTTGGGGGCATTTCCTTGAGGCTTGCCAAGGGATTTTTGCATCTGTACAAGGAATAGAGCTTTCTAGAAAACAAGCTGAGCATGCGAGATCGTCATTGGGCTTAAAGGTGGACGAAACAGATGTATTTAAACAAAAATGGTCCCATCAAGTGGATTGTATTACTGCATGGGAATTGATAGAGCATCTTGAGAATCCAGCGGAATTTCTCAATTGGGCCAGAGACCATTTGCGTCCAAGAGGGTATTTGGTCTTATCTACACCGAACTATAACAGTATCTACCGACGTATGTTGGGGGAGAACTGGTATTATCATATTCCTACTCAGCATCTCAGCTATTTCACTTCATCAAGCCTGGGCAAACTTTTGGCGAAACAAGGTTTCCAGGCAATGGTTATGAAAACTTCTGGACGCTCTCTACTTAGCGAGAAAAACAATGGCCATAATCACAACGATGATTCACAGCCTCTTCATTCTCAATGGATTCAAAATGCCCGCATTCGTGATCGAATTGAATGGGAACGTGACTTTTATGTAGATAAAGATAAAGTGAATTCAAAATTCATAAAACAAATCCAAAGGTGGAAGTCATCTTTTATATGGCATTTGTGGAATCCTATCTTACGAAATGGAATGGGCGACCAATTACGGGTTTATGCACAGAAAATTTGAATGAATTATATATGTAATTGTAAGAAAGCAGGCTAAGAGTGAATGAAGTACGAATATTTGAAATTGTAATCCATCTCCTGGAAATAATGGCAAAAGAAAACCCCAAGTACTCCTTTAAATTGAGTGGCTCCCTCAACGATCACACTCTTGATTCTTTAGGCCTTGAAGTCCGTAGTTTGAATGAGTTAATGTCGCGACTAGAAAAACGAATGGATGGCCGAAGGCTCGATTTGCATCGAGAAACAAATCAGATTCTATTGAATACATGGACAATAGGAGATTTTGTAACTCAAATTCGGCAGGCCATACGTCAAAATTTGAAGAATCCCCTCATTGTATATGTAGACGATGAAGAAGAAAATCTATTGGTCTTTAAAAGACATTTCGGCAAAGACTTTTCAATTAAAACATTTCTGGATCCCCAGGAATCATTGGAGTACATCAAAATTTTTGAAGATGTGGGACTTGTGATTACTGATGAGGTGATGCCAGGAATGTCGGGTAACGAATTGTATGAGAAGGTAAACCGGGTAAAGCCCTTTTTGAAATTTATTCTGATGACGGGAAACCCCAATAATGATAGGGATTTGATGCTAAATGCCCTGAGCGAGCATCGTTTTTATGCCTATTTTCAGAAGCCAGTTGATTTTATGGGAGATAAAAAACGACTTAATGATATTTTTGAAAGCCTACTTAGCCGAATTTCTTTGTAACAACTAAGATATCAGCCAGACAGACCTTAAAAGCCATTTTGCTTTTTGAGAAAGAGAATTTTTATGTCAAAAAAACTTAAATTGGCAAATCTAGCCATCAGTGGCCTTTTAGCCGGCGGTCTCTTCGCTGCCTGCCAAAACCCCAATTCCAGCGCGTCTGGCCAGTGTTCTCAAGCCACTGTAGCCAAAAGTTCTGCAGCAGCCCCCAGCACTATTTCGCTAA
The DNA here is from genome assembly GCA_038315885.1 of Fibrobacteria bacterium. Lineage (GTDB taxonomy): Bacteria > Fibrobacterota > Fibrobacteria > UBA11236 > JBBQAD01 > JBBQAD01. The sequence continues at coordinate 5,485 of JBBQAD010000162.1, forward strand.
AAGATTTTGAAGCTAACTGTAAAACAGCGGGTGGCAAGTATGAAAAACATGGCTGCAATGGGCACAATACTTGTAAAGGTACCTCTGTTCAAGATGGCATCCTTTATGAAAATAATTGCAATGGCTTAGCTAAATGTGAAGGTGCCTCTTGTGTAGGAGCCAAAGTATCGGCTACACCTACTGGCTTGCAAACTACTGTTCGGGACAATGCTCCTGAAAATTGTGAGTAGTTTTAGAGCTTTTTGGCCTTAAGAAGATTGCAATCTCAAAAATAGCGGCTATAATGGACAGAGAATCATTTCATCTCTCCTCAAGTCCTTGTGAAGTACAAACCAGAATCAATTCCAAACAAGGGCCGAGTCCATTTTAAGGGACGCTTCTTGTTGATTTCTTCCGCTGGTTTTCCGCTTGATGTTTTTGGGTCGCTCTAAGGCTAGGCATAAAGTGCTAACTTAGATTGCTTTATATTTTTACTCCCCGATAAATCTCTCACTAGTAAACCCATCACTTGTGAAAATATTTACCGTCCATCCTAAAAGGCATTTCAACTTTTTCTGGTAAACTCGGCATTGCATTATTGATCCGTCGCATTGCAGTAGTTCTCTTATCTTTGTTTAAAAAATCCTGAAAAGCAAAGTAATACTTATTATTTTTAAGTTCACTCATTGATACCATAGCGCGCAGTGTTTGTTCATATTCCGGAGTAAGTATATCGGTTCTTCCGACTAAGACTCTTTGTAATGAATCGGGCTTGGGAGTAATGCTAAGGGGTAGCAAAGAATCGACAAAGGGTCGTGGTACAATCCATAATACTTTTAGGCCCTTTTCCGATTGGAAGTAACTATTTCGCCATGTTTGCAGCATTGCATTAGCCTCAGGCTTGTAAAGACCATTTTGTACCAAGGCTCGGGAAAGCTCGACTTCAGAAAATATCATTGAGCTATTTCTTTTGAATTCCATTTTTGTATTGCCTGCGATGGGTCCCTGCCACCAAATCCGGGCAATGGAAGACCAGTGGTTCACCATACCCCACTTAGTTTCAAAAATCATGGCGTAGGCAATCGAGTCCTTGCCAGCATTATGTACCTCGATACGATTAGTATCAAGCATTCGAACCTTAAGGGGTAGTTCAAAATTCCCGATTCCTCGATAAAAGAGATACTTTTCGATATCGCCGTCAGAATTTTTAATCAAGTTTGATTGAGTCCAACGAGGTGCCTCCCATTCAGATGTTATACCATTCCCTATATGGGTCAATTCCTTTTTACTTTCGGGTGGCAAAATAGTGCAGTTCCAGCCTATGCTTCCTTGGTATCCTTTGGCAAAGTCTACAGTAGGTGGCAATGCAATTGATTCACCCGATGTCCTTTGAGGGTACCACTGTGAGATACTTCCACCTTTGAATCCGACTTTTACCGAAACATCCTTTTGTTTGTCGGAGTAAAAATAAAGAACAGGCGTTTCCATCTTAACTGTTACGTTTTTCAATAATTCGGGTGAAGGCCACCCTTTAACTTCTGACCACGAAAATCCGGGAATTTCATATACAAATGAAGGAAGGCGAGACTCGTCAACATACAAGCCGCTCAAAGGTTTACCTTCGCTTGTTAACAAAGTGGTAAAGGTACCCCATTCGTGTACAACGAGGGCGTTAAGGTTTGAAAATTGAAGAAATAGAATTAATTGTAAAAAAGGAAAAAGACGGAAAGACATAAATATTTTAAACGGATTGGAATTTTTGTTTTTCATAACTGGAACATAAGTCGATAATTTGTCAATTCCTTGGTGATGTCCCTATATATTGTTGTCGTACGACAACGTATAGGAAAAAGGTTTAGTGAAAGCTTATATTAACGAATTTTAGAGCGATTTATTAAAGAAAGATTCCTGATGGAACGTCAATATCCTATACCAGAAGAAATTGCTTTGGAGCGGTTTAAAGGTGAAATTTTTATGACCGAGCAGGGTCAATCCTTGCCCTACCGTTTCTTTAAAACAAATCCAGGAGAAGAAAAATCGCGAGCGCTGTTGGTGTTCTTACATGGAGCTGGGGAACGCGGAACGGATAATCGCTCCCAATTAATTAAGCAGAGGGCACCCATGATTTTTTCGGAAGAAGGCATTCAAGCTAGCTTTCCTTGCTTCATGTTGGCCCCACAGTGTCCCACTGAGGAAAAATGGGTCAATACTGACTGGAGCCAGATAAAAGGTGATTTTAAAGAATTACCAGCCTGGCCTTTGGCAGCCGTAGAAGCATT
>JBBQAD010000100.1:0-9204 GCA_038315885.1 Fibrobacteria bacterium
GCGAGATATATTGTTTTCACCGCATTCCCAGGTCAAGGCCGTCATCGCGCCCATTTTCAAGCCAGCCCACCGGGCTAAAACACCGTTACCATAAGGTCTTTCTTTATTGTTACACCCGACTTCTTCCTGGCTATCTTCACTATTTTCAATATCATATACATCTGTAAGCATACTTTGCTGATTTTGTTTTGCTAAAGGGGTCTGTTTAACAGCCTTCACAGCACTAATAAAACTGCTTTTATATATTGAGCTTGGATCGGTTGGGTGACCACCACAATGATTGGAACCCTTACCACCATCAGCACCGGTTATACACCTCAGTTTTCACATATAGACAAATTTCCGCATGATTTAAAAACTCAATCGTTACAAGGAATTTTTCCCAGTGGTCAACTATTTTTAAATGCCAACGAAACAAATACAGCTCGTATATTAACAAAAATAAAGAATTCTCCTGAACCATCTATCCAATGTCATATCCCCACTATAATTGAAACTAATTTTCCTTTAGATGTTAAAGCCTTTCCTAAAACCTTGTTATTTAATGCCGGACAGACCTTTACCACCTTGGCACGAAGAATCGCTCAGTATTCCCTGGAACACTTGTTTACAGAAGTTATTTTCCTATATGAGGAAAAATTAAGAGACCAAACATTCTTTATTGCCATTCAAAAAATTGGAGTAGAGTTACAACGGATTTCTGCAAATATCCCCTTTAAAACTGGTCTTCTCTTACAAGGCAAGAGCCTTAAAAAAGAAGCATTTTTTCGTTATTTTGAAGACCCTAAGCGAAAAAAACATCTCCAGTCTGTCATGGGAACAGAAAAAGAAAAGCATTGGGATCAAATGGTGAACGATACATTTGTACTTAGCACCCCCAAATCTCTATTCCCTGATTTGAAGGGGAAATCTTTAATCGTTTGTATGCACTGGGAAACAGCCTTACAGTGTCAACAACTCATCCCAAAACAACACCCTAAAAAAACCGGCTCGCTTACTTCTGCTACGGTATCGGTAATTTCTTTAGTCGAGCACGCCTCGCTAGCAGAAGCCGGCATTTCCAGTTGCTCCCTTAGCCAAGAAAACATTGGATACAGTCTCGCCCACGCTTTAATTAACGACGTTCCTCTACAAAAAAGCACAAAAGGCTACCTCAGAATACGACCCGAGCTGATTCGACGCTCAAGCACTACTTACGTAGATTGTTAACATATTTTCCCACTGGGGTTATATAATGAAAAGTCCTATTGTGCTATTCTATTAATCAGTTTAGCTGCCTGTACAAGTATTCCGATTATTCACGATAAATTGGAACCTGTACAATCGGGTATTGTATCCCCGCCATATACCATCGAAGAATGGAATCTTTTTTCTCAAAAGGAAATCGGCTTGGATGTATACAGAAATCAAAGTGAATCCAGATATCCAAAAAACTTGAATCCGCTGAAATCCGCCTTTTCTACGTTATCAGGTAAATGTGGCTGGTGATTCGACTGACTTTTATATCGAATTTTTCAATTCCAAAAAGCCTGTAATTGATAGATTGCTTGACCAAAATAATTAAAAGCAGAAAATCACTTTTTAGCGAACCAGGAGCTCAAAAAAAAACGGACCTGATTAGGGTCCGTTGAAATAAGAATTACAGATGTAATCGAAGACTGTATTAGTTCTGTCCAGAGTTCCCTAAAATGGCTTCTTCCTGTCCTTCAGGGATTTCAATGCGAGGCACTTTTTTAACCTGATTACGACGTCCATGCTGCATGGCGCTTTCATCAGTTCCTGCAAATACCTGATCTTCAACATTGGAGTCTTTGCTTACTGAATTCACCTCTGAATTGCCCGAATTGATTGCTTCACCGTTTTGTTCGCGTGCCATTCGAGCTGGCAGCGGACGACGAGTACTCGATGAGTCTTGTTTACTCATGCTGGAAGAATTTTCAGCAGGAGTAGCAACATCATCACCGGTTAGATTGGTCAGATTGCCTTCGGCCCTATCGGGACGGGACTGGTTGTCGCGGACGTCACGTGTATCACGCATCGGTCTGTGGCCTCGGTCGTTTCGAGGTCCGCGATCAAAGCGATCGTTTTTTTCATTGCGATCGGGTCTATCGTTTCTATCAGCGCGGTCGTTACGTGGGTTGCGTTCGCGATTGCCTGAATCTCGAGTGAAACGGTTTCCCGCAGGTTTATCGGAGCGTTCGCTGCTGTCGCGATCATTGCGGTTATCGTTGCGATCGAATTGTGGGGCTTTGCGATTTGCGTTATAGTTGCGTTCCTGCTTATGACCCTGACTATCCTCTCCATCGACTTTTATCGGCTTCAATTTGAGATCAGAAGTCAATTTTTTGACGGGAGGTTGTTCTAGCAAATAGCGGATATGCTTAAGCTTAAGCAGCACCACTATATTGATGATGATGGATACGCCAACCAAGGCGTATGTGATGATGTGTTCCATTTACTGTTTCTCTTTACAGTTGAGGTGTTCGATTGAGCACATGTCTCTCGCCCATTTGGGCGCCCGTATTGGGAGGAGCGATGTGCTATTTTATTATACCCTTTTTCCCACATTGGGAAGGGGCGATGGTTCTTAGCGTAAACTCGCTAGCTCCTCCAGCGTGGCAGCAGTGGAGAGGCGTTGTTCTTTTTCTTCCGCTTCCTGAATTTGTACAGCAATTTTTTCCAATTGCTGACCCAGTGCACTTAGTCGGCTGATAACGGACAAGGTGATGGCAATAAACATAAGGATTGCCATTCCCAATAGCGCGTTGAGAAGAACCACTAGGGAAAGGTAATAAGCAGAGAGCTCTCAAACAAGTGGCATAACTACTGAACGTCTTGACAACTGTTCTTTTGTGCAGTACTTTATAAAAAAGGGGGGGCTTTATGCCAGAAAGCACCATACTGACCAAAAAAAAACAATTGACTGCCAGACAACAGTCGATTTATGAGTACATCAAGGCTAAAATGCAGGAAGTGGGGCGTCCCCCTACCCTGCGCGAAATCGGGGATAAATTCGAAATTTCCTCAACTAACGGGGTTAGAAGCATTCTCGATGCCCTCTCAAAAAAAGGCTATATCAAGCGCTCTCCGAAATTATCCCGTGGCATCGATATCTTGGAAAAAAAGCCAGAAGAGGAATTGGATGACCGTTTTAAAGAAATTCCCATTTTGGGACGGGTAGCAGCTGGCACTCCGATTACAGCAGTAGAAAATTTGGAAGGAACTGTAGTAGTTGATAAAGAGTTTTTAATGCGCCAAGAAAATGTTTTCGCACTCCGTGTTCAGGGCGACAGTATGAAAAATGCCGGAATTTTAAATGGGGACTTGGTCTTCGCGCGCCAACAACAGGCCGCCGAAAAAGGCCAAGTCGTGGTTGCTCTCATCGGCGAAGAAGCCACCGTAAAATACTTCTATCCCGAAATCAATCGCATTCGCCTCGAACCCGCCAATGAGGCTTTCGGCCCAATTATTGTGGATTCACACACCCCGGGCTTCAGTATCTTAGGTCGCGTAGTAGGTATCATGCGGCAATATCGAAATTAAGCAGAAGTTAAGCTCTTAGCCCTTATTTCCAGAACAAGTTCGTCTATTCTTTTTGTAGACTTTTTTTGGACTCTTTTTTAAAGTCTTCTGAAAGGTCGTTTAAATTTTTCGATGACCAAATCCATAAAGATTTTGGATGAGGCAGTCTATTATTGTTTGGATCAAATTGTTTGGATCAAATTGACTAAGTCAAATCCCCAGGAGATGCATCTAGTGAAACGATTAGAGCCCCTAAACCATTTAAACATGGATTTATTTTTTCACATGTTCCTGGCATTTTGTTTGATAACAATACTTCTCATTCTAAACGGTTGTAGCCCCTATTCTATCAGCAGCGGTGAATTCCCCAATAAGACCAAGCGCTATGAGATCCATTACTATAAAGGCATGAAAGAAGGAGCAGAAATTTGGTGGTACGAAAGTGGAAAAATGAAATTTTATACCACTTTTCATGAATCCAAACGTGAGGGACGCTACACGGCTTGGTATCCCAATGGGCAGCGCTGGTATGAAGGTTATGAACACCTGGGTCAACAAGACAGCACTTTGACGCTGTGGTATCCCGGCGGACAAATGAAAACTCAAATCTTGTATCGCGACGGAGTGGTACTAGCTCGCAAAGATTTTTTGGAAGATGGACGTCCCTGGGGTTCGGCTCCTTTGAAGCCCGGTGCTAGCATACAAGCCAAACCCAGTGAAAACCCCATCGAAGATATTAAGAAAGACATGTTGAGGTCGTGGACCCTGCGCGTTCAAAAAACCGTTGAATCCTTCTGGAGTCCTCCCAGTAATACCGGCACGATGGACTGGAACAGTGTCGTTCGCTTTCGTGTTAACCGAATTGGCAAAATTGAATCCTCAGCTGTGGTCAGCAAAAGTTCAAATCCAGCATTTAATAAGGCCGTTGAAAAATCTCTGCAGCGCATTCCTCGCTTCCCTCCCATTCCTGAAGGTTACCCGGAAGATGTTGTGGATGTACAATATGAATTTGTTTCTCCAGCTAAAGCATCAGCACAGAAAAGACTGCGCCTACGCAAGCAGCATGGTCAGGACGAAGCACCTTAGTTTTTTAAGCAAAGACGGCTAGGGTGCGCTGTATTTCTGCCAATAGAACGGGATCTTCCTCTTCACAAACGAGCTCGCTTAAGAGTGAGAGGGCGCTTTCATCCCGGTTGTTACGCATGGCGATACACAGGTTTCTGAATAACATTCTCCTGCCCGCTCTCAACAATGGAGTCCTTTTGAATTGCGATTGGAAGCCACCGTTTTTTCTCAATAGCAATAGCCATTCGGTAGCACTTCTGTCAAAATTGTAAGCCGGCTTAGGCTCAGCTTTAGCCTGAATAATGTTCTCTCCCTCTTTTTTTGACTGTATCTCTAATTGTATTTCTGATTTAAGCTGACTTGTATCTTCTCTCCATGACTTTTTGTTCCAGGGACAAACTTCTTGGCAGATATCACAACCAAAGATCCAGGAACCAAATTTTTCTGATAAGGCGCTGGGAATCTCTCCCTTGTATTCGATTGTCCAATTGGAGATACACAAATTTGCATCTACCACTCCTGGCTGCACAATGGCTTGAGTCGGGCAGGCTTCTATACAAAGGGTACAGCCCCCACAAAATTCCTGCACAGGCTGACTCGGCTTCAGTGTAACATCAATTAGTGCCCCTGCCAGACAAAAACCGGAACCCACCTTTTTATTGATCAGACAGGCATTTTTGGCTCGCCAGCCTAAGCCGGCCTGGGCAGCCCAGTCTCGTTCGAAAATGGGTGAAGCATCCACAAAACCATAAAATTGGATAGCAGGATAGTCTTCGCGTAGACGTTTTTCCAAGCGGCTATGAATATTTTTTGCCCGATTGTGGTAGTCTTTTCCCTTCGCATACTTCGCAATTTTATACGCCTTCGATTTTTGTTCAACTGAAGTGACCGGATAGGCCAGAGAAAAAATGAGTATCGATTTTGCCCATGACTTATATCGACGCGGATCTTTTCTCTCCTCCACATTTCTGTTCATATAGCCCAATTGTGCCTGGTAACCCGCTCCTAGCCAGGCCTCCAATCGTGTTACACTAGGCGCTTCTTCAGGCTTGGCGATACCCCACTCCAGAACTTCGGGTTCAGAAGCAAAAAAATCAGCTAAAATTTCGTTCATGAGTATTAAGGCGAACCGACTGAATTAGATTAATACCTTACTTAGAATTACACTCGTTTAAGTCTTGCGTTTTTTCTTTCTCGCCGCAGGAAAGAGTACATTGTTGAGAATCAGTCGATAGCCTGGTGAATTCTTGTGCAGGCTCAAATCGGTTGCTTCATCACCGACAGCATGGGAATAGTCCTCGGGATCGTGTCCGCCATAGTAAGTAAAATGGCCCTGACCCAATTCGCCATGCAGATAACGCGCGGCATCCTGACCATCTACCTCTGCTAAGATTGTTACTCCTTTTTTTATTCTTTTTTTTGAAAAGGAGGTGGCCGCACCAAAGAATCCCTTAACATAATCGGTATGAGCCTGTACCAACATCGAAGGAACCGGGTCGTATTTTGGGGAAAATTCAAATAGAATAAAATCATTGGCAGGTCGTCTTTTCAGTACTCCCGCATTGACATGATTAAAATCAATGTCATCGTGCTCGGGTGAGATGGGATCGGTATCAATGCTGAAGTTTTCAAAGGCGAAACACATGGAGTAGTCCACTTTTTGCATAAAATCGGGTGCTACTGGAGTCCCATCAAAAGGGCGGTCAACTGCATCGGTTTTTACTGTTGCTAATGCCACATCCAATGTGTTACAAGCTAGACACATCGCAAATAAAAAGCCTCCCGATTCTACAAAATTGCGAATGGCCAAAGCTACCGCTTTTTTAAGCATGACATTATTTCCAAAACCCAAATCTTGCGCCAGTTGCAATTGGGTTGCTTCTTGGGAAGCATACCAAGGTGCATTATGAAAGGCAGCATAAAATTTGGACATTTGCCCAGTAAAGTCTTCGTGATGCAAATGCAGCCAATCATAAGTTTTCAATTTGCCTTCGATAATCTCTCGGTCATAGATTTTTTCATAGGGAATTTCTGCATAAGTCAGGGCCAGTGTTACAGCATCATCCCAAGGTTGTTTATTAAGCGGGGTATAGACTGCAACCTTGGGTTCCTTTTCTAATAAGATCTTCTCCATGTTTTTGGATTCTATTTCACTCTGTAAACCATTCCATTGCTCATCAGAGATTCGACTGAACAAAACCCCGCGAATGGCTGATTCGCGTCGGTAGACTTCCTTGTCTTCTAATAAGAAACTGCCTCCGCGATAATTCAACAACCAATTGACCGGGTCACCGGCTGCGATGCTTAAAAAAGCGATGCCATAAGCCTTCAGGTGATCGCTTTGGGAGATATCCATGGGTATTAAAAGCTTTTGAGCCGGACACAGTGAACCACAAATTGCAAGCATCCAAAAAAAAACCAAGTGCCGAATAAATGGAAGAGTTACAAAGAAAATGCTATCCCTGTCTATTTCGAGTCTCAAATCAAAACCTCTTGACCCTCTAAGATAACTGCATTTACGGGTCCGCCTTCCCGCACCAGCTCCTCATATAAATTACACGAAGAACTGTGCTCTAATCCCAGTGCAATAAAATCGGCATAGGCCCCTTCGGCCAATATTCCCAATTGTTTTTGCATTCCTAAGGCCATTGCCCCGTTGCAAGTGGCCATGCGAACGATTGTTTCGCATTCCAATTTAGGATGCTGTCGTTTCAGTAGCGCCATTTCTTCAATAAAATCAAGCCCCTCATTGGATGCCAAACTATCGGTTCCCAAACATAGATTAAGCCCCATTTCATGGAAGAGTTCGACTTTGAATTCAGGATGATTAAAAAAGGTGTGACTTCGGGGACAGTGAACTAGCGAACACTGATACTCAAGCAGCGTTCTGGCGTCCAGCTCCGACAAGGTATTCCCATGTACCACGAGCGCACCTTTCGGCAGCCAATCATTTTTTAATAAATACCCAAGGGGGCTGCGTGGCGTGGAGGCATCTAAACGCAAGCCTCTTTGAAAACAAAAATCCCAGAGTGGTCCTTCCCGTTTCGAAAAAAGCCGTTCTTCCTCTTCGCTTTCAGCCAAGTGGAAACTAAGGGGAATTTGTGCCTGCTCTGCAAAGCGAAGAGCGGCATTCCAGAGCAAAGGGTGGCACGAATATGGGGCGTGACATGTAAATGACTCTCGATGCAGTGAACTTTTTTCTCCGCCTAATTTGCCCTCTACCCTAAGCACTTGTTCTGTGGCTCTTTCCAGACTAAGGCCTATTAATTCATGCATCGCCCAGCTGCGGATATTTTCTTCAGCTAAAGCTTTGCGCGAGATGGGCAGATTGCCGATATCGACCACGCTGGTGATTCCATTTTTAAGACATTCCCGTGCACCCAGTCGTACAGAATCTTCAAATTGTTGGGGAGCTTGGTCCTGGGCTGCCGTCATCAGTCTCTGCACCCATGCGCAAAATCCCTGGCTGGGTGACACCAAACCTCTTGCCCAACCCAACTCTAAATGTGCATGGGCATTAATGAATCCGGGCATCAAAATGGATTTAGAAAAACGATGTATCTCTTGGGATCGAAAGACCGGAGGTAAATCTTTTTGCTCTCCAACGAAGGCAATCTTTTTGCCCTGTACAGCGAGAAGGCCGTCTCGGATTTCTCGTCCCTGCAAGGTTAAAAGCCAATCTGCTTGATAGAGTGCCATCGTTCCTTATCCGAAAGTATTCAATATAGCTGAGGTTTCATCAGGACTTGTTAAAGGGTATTTTACTCTTCAAGATGCGTAAAAAACTGCTAATCGAAGCATTGGGAATCGGAAATGATTCGGGAATAGGGAAAATGACCCGCCACTGGCTGCAAATTTTAGGGAATGCGGGTTTAGAATCCCATTGGGATTTTTATGTACTCAGCCGTTTTAAGAGCCATCCTGCTATTCCAAAGCATGCCAAATGCATTACTGTAAGGGCAAAGCCTTATTTCATTTGGCTGAACCTGCTTTTCCCCATCCTACTGTACCGATTAAGGCCACACACCGTTGTGTGTCTGGGCCAAAGTCTGGTGCGTTTTCGGCCTTCGGCCCGTTACATTTTGTTTATCCAGGACATGGGACCACTAGAAAGGCTTTCTTTTAGAACATCCTTAAATGAGAGCAGAAATAAACGGGATCTGCAACAAATGATTCCCCGGGCGGATAAACTTTTAACCTGTGCCGAATTTAATAAAAAGCGGATTGTATCACTGTTGCACCTGGACCCGAATAAAATCGTGGTTTTGCCTCTGGTGTTAAAAAAACAAGGTCATGCTCTACCCCCAGAACTCAATTCTAAAGACAGGCCCATCCCAAAAGATTTCATTTTCAGTTTTGGTAACATTGAGCCCCGAAAAAATTATCCCCTCTTGGTCGAAGCCTATGCTTTAGCTTTGAAAGAGGACGAAAGCTTACCCCAACTGATTATTGCTGGACATAAAGCCTGGGCCTGGCAAGAATTACATGCCACGTTGTCACGCTTGAACTTGGGCAACAAAGTGCAAGTATGGGGCCGAATTACAGAAAACACATTAATGAGACTGCGGCAAGAGTGCAGCTTTTTTGTCACTGCATCTCTCTATGAAGGCTTTGGCT
>JBBQAD010000362.1:0-4240 GCA_038315885.1 Fibrobacteria bacterium
TTACTAATGCCACATACCTTACAAAATCTAAAGCAAAATCTAGGTGCCAATTTTAAAGCTTGGATTAAAAGCTGGGGTGGCCGCAGTGGCATGAGGCCTGAATATAATTCGGCTGAGAAGGAACAGGAAAAGGCACAAGCAAAGCAGAATGAGACTTTGGAGATTAAGACAACCTGGAGGCGGGAAGAAGAACAGTAAAATGAATAAGCCGCTACATCTCATTAAGTGGTGGTTTTTCTGAAATCACTTCAATAGACCTGCCCGAAGGCTGGCTTTGTTTGGTTGAGGGCTACGACTGTAACAAAGTTCGGGAATTTTCCCCGCTAATTGGGAGCTAAAGCAAATCGATTTTATTTTTTGTGTACTATTTTGATTGTCATTGCGTGAGCTATTTCTTTTTTCTATTCCCAAGTGATGCATTCCCATCCGCAATTCATAATGCTGACGTTCACCGCTCTCGTTGATAAAATCAATTGGCCACAACACTGAAACCAGCAGGGGATCATCAAAAGGCCAGGAGCATTCGAGAACTAAATCGACTGTTCCCGCTTCATTATCAACCCACTGGATATGGCGTTTAAGTGGTTCCAAGCGGGGTAATTTGCTCCAATTTTCAGCTTGATTGGGCCAATGTGAACTATTTAAGAGAATGCTCAACTCGGTCAAAGAGTCATTTAATAGTTCGCGTCTAAACCAAGAAGAAAGGCGGCTCGGACGCTGTGAAATTTCGAGGCTGTTCTGCTTCCAGGAGCGCAGCTGAGTATCATAGAGCCTTGCCAAAAAAGCCATGGTTTTTAATGTATCCAATTCATAGATACATCGGCCTACATATCCGTTATTAGTGTGCCGCACTTCATTGTGTATCTCTCGCCCGAAGAGCCATTGAAAATGACTGCGAGTTTCAGTTTCAGAATGGAAGCTTTCTCTGAAGTCATCTCCCCGGATTGAAAATAAATGCTGTTGGCGGTTTGACTGTTTGAACTTTGATTCAATTCCGAAATAAGTGGAAGCTTTGGCCAGGGCCTGGTAATAGGCTAGAAGCCCGGCGCTGAACTCATCGTCTTGGGGGCTCGACAAGCCCTCAAACAGATTGGGTGCTGATAGATATTGTTTGCTGGAAAATTCGGTTCCGAAATTTTGGCTCGAAGCGAAGTCTGGAGCCGAAATGTAAACAAACAAAAATATCAGGATTTGTAACACTTTAAATCGACGCATGTAACAGACCATGCCTTAAATTAATTTTTCTACCAGGAGTCAGGAAGAGAATCGATCAATTTTTGGGCTCTATCCCTGTCAAACTGCAAGTTCTTGGCACGCATTTCTTCTAATTGAGAGCGCATGGCTTTTTTCAGAAAATCAGCACTGCGTTTTTGATCGATTTCATAAAGTGCGTAGACCTTGTACACAGTAACCGGTGTTCCATCGCGATTTTCTGTCCATTCCTGGGTCTGGTATCGGCTAAATGACCCCAAGGCGGTTCCTTCAGATTTTAACTGAGTAATCTCATCTGCGATTACCGTCGGATCGATAACATCAGATGAAATTCCTGAATGTGTCACTACCTCTTTGAAACGGCGTGTTCCGTAGATGCCCAATTCATCCAGGGCACGTTTCGTGGCATCGACCTCTGCATCGGAGCGGGCCCTCTGTTCCATTGTATACAGTTTTGAAATGCCTCCGAAAGCCTTGACCGACTTGCTGTTGAATTTGGCGATGTTATCAGTCCAGGCTGGAGAATCACAATTTTTTTGACAGCGCATTTCTCCATCTGCCATCGGTCTCTGCGAACAAGACCACAGAAAAAGGCCGGTGCCGGCAGTAAGTGCGAGGGATGCTAAGGATTTCATCATTTTAAAGCTCCGTTATATCTCTGATAAGTCTCTATTAACTCTCGGTCTAATTTCCGATATAGTCTAGGGGTTCATGGCCAGAGCCCATCGAACCGGTCATGATATAAAAAGAATGAAAATGCAACACAACGGGACAGAAGCTTTGGAATTGGGAGCTTTTGAGGAGATTGATGAAACTGGTCTATTTTGAGCTTTCTTCTGTTACCTTCAAAGCCTCTGCACCCTTGTCTTTTGAAGTCGTTAAGAATCCACTTCAAGATCAGCTACCATCGCCAAGGCACGGAGCTTAATGCGACTTGGTTTTAGCTTCAGGCCGGGAAATAATGATTCCAAACTGGAAATTTCGCCCTCATTGAGGCTGGCTTTTTCAATTCGAGGAGCAAGCTTTGTGTCAATGGGTTCAATGCGAATTTCAACCATTCCAGAATTAATATCCCAATAGCTTTGTTTCTGGTCTACCAAGGTCCAGGCACCGTTTTTAAAGAGCCGAATTTCTGATCCCGGATATTGGTCAGAGTCTAGTTTAACCAGGGTGGCCAGACGCATGGGACTCTGTATCGAAGAGAGTTCAACGCCAGCCTTGATGGGTTCCAGCACAGAATAGCCGTGGCTACAGACTGATACTCTAAAATACACCTTGCTCAAAGTGGATTGCTGCAGGCCATAAAAACACATTCCTTCTCGAATACCAGCTTCGGTGCCTTGGTCAATTCTTAATTTTTGGTCTCCGTATTGTTGTATCTCTGCAAGGAGAGGAAATTCGGCCTGAATTTTACGCGCCAGCTTTTGCATGCCTCCTTGCAAGGCGTAATAGCTGGCATCGTTCAGCATGCGGTGAGAAAAACGCAGCAATCCATCTTGGAGTGAAACAGCTTGGATTTGAAGTAATATTTTTTCATCAATTCGCGTGACACTGCTTTGAAAAGAAAATGTTGGCGAGGGACGCTGCAAGGGATCGGCCTGTATCCAGTGGTTTTTGCTGATGACATGTAAACTTGGTATTTTACTCAACTCGGCAATAAAAATTTCTTCCACCAAATCAGCAGTTAGCTCATTTACATTTCTGCGTTTCAGTGATTCGAGAAGTATTACAGTATTTTGTTCCGCCCATAAGTCAGTTACAGTTATTAGGCCTAGGGCAATGACAATGGTGATTGTAATGCTTTTTAAAAGATTTTTATGGAGTGTTATCATCTTAAGGGCTTAAGTTGAACACACAATAAGCCGAAAGTACAGCAACAAAGCAAGCCAGGTTTGGAAGCAATAAGTTTGTGTCGTTTAACAAAGAGAACTTCCCCAAACTCTATAAGAAGTAAAAGAACCATAGATTTCAAAATAATTCGAGAGATGGCACTTTAACTTTTATTTTTCAGCATTTATAGGCATTTTTGCCTATTTTTTAGAATACAAAAAAGGCGGCCTACAAGTGTCTGATCTCAATATCTTTATAACGATTCAATAAAAACTTAAGAAAGTATATTACCGCTAATCTCTAACTTTTAGGCATGTTCTTGTATCAAACTCCCACGTATTTGCCATACTTGCTCAATCTCTGGGAGACAGCATGAGGGTTTTAGTTGCCCCTTTGGATTGGGGTCTTGGCCATGCCAGCCGCTGTGTTCCCATAATTCGTGCTCTGTTAGCTGAAGGCCATGTCGTCATTCTGGCTGCCACGGGTAGAAGCAGAAGATTTTTAGAAGGCGAGTTCCCACATTTAGCTGTTGAAGAAATTCCCGGTTATAAAATTCGCTACCCGCGCTCTGGCCGCTTTCTGTTACACTTTACGCTTCGTTTACCTTTCATTCTATTGAGTATTTTTACTGAGCACCGTTTGATTAAATCACTTTCACGTCGACTGGAAATCGATGTTATCATCAGTGACAATCGCTATGGACTTTTTAGCAAAAATCTGCACTGTATTTTCATTACCCATCAGTTATTTGTCCGATCCCCCCGATTGGCCTTGGGAATTCACCTGGCTATCGATGCTTTGGTGCGATTATTAATCAACAGCTTTCTTTCTCGATACGATGCGGTCTGGATTCCCGATTTTCCGGGACGACCGAATTTATCCGGACGCCTATGCCATGGAAAAAACTTACCTGCAAACGTTCAATACATTGGTCCACTGTCGCGCTTTAATATCGGTCGTTTACATGAAAATATTCTGGAATCAGACACTAAACCCAAAGTATTCCTGCCTGACATTCCTGCCATTGATATTCTGGCTCTGGTTTCGGGTCCCGAACCTCAGCGCAGCGCCTTTGAGCATCTGATACGTTATCAAATGAAGAAAATGTCTGGTACAAGGCTTTTACTACGAGGTATCCCGCCATCCAAAGGCGAAAAGTCATCTTTAAATGAAATGGAAGAGAGCCTACCCGGCCTTC
>JBBQAD010000111.1:0-8751 GCA_038315885.1 Fibrobacteria bacterium
CACTGATGGATACTTGAAAAAAACCACAATTTTCAAAAAGGGTGATTTCAAAGGTCGCTTTCTGCAAGCGGGGGTATCTGAATTAACCATGGCCGGGGTAATGAATGGCATCGCCTTACATGGTGCTTGCCGAGTAGCCGGCGGAACCTTTTTTGTCTTCTCCGATTTTCAGAAGCCGGCGACGCGCTTGGCCGCATTGCAAGAATTACCGGTTATCTATATCTGGACCCATGATGCCTTCCGCGTAGGCGAGGATGGCCCCACCCATGAACCCATCGAACAAGAGGCGCAAATTCGTCTGCTTGAGAAGATGAACAATCTCTCTGGTAAACGATCCATGTTAGTGTTACGTCCAGGAGATGTACACGAAACTACTATTGCTTGGAAGCTCGCCTTGGAGAATACCAAATCTCCTTCAGCCTTAATTTTAACTCGGCAAAATGTTACGGACCTGCCGAGCAAGGGAAATCGCTTTCAAGATGCCCAGCAAGCCGCCAAGGGTGCCTATGCAGTGATAGAAAGCGAAGGAAAGCCCGATTTGGTATTGGTGGCGAATGGCTCCGAAGTATCACTACTTGTCGAAGCAGCGGATAAATTAATTGCGAAGGGCAAAAAAATTCAAGTCGTATCGGTTATTTCCGAAGGACTCTTTCGTGAACAGGATGAAGCCTATCAGGAGAAAGTATTACCCTTCGGTATTCCCACCTTAGGCTGGACTGCTGGGCTTCCCGTTAACCTGCAAGGATTAGTTGGACACTTGGGCCATGTAGAAGGAATGGAGCGCTTTGGTGCTTCTGCACCCTATACCGTATTGGATCAAAAGTTTGGCTTCCATGTAGACAATGTGCTCGCCAAAATTGAAGAGCACTTGGCTAAAATGAGCAAACTTAAGGAAAAGCTAAAGGCCCTGTGACAAAGTCTGCCATCGGGCAAAGTGCTTCAAAAGCCTTTGTCTTTGATGATCAATATTATAATCGTTATTATGGGTTACATAAAAACCGGGTAGCTGACTCTAATAGTGTCAAGCTCCTGGCGGACTACGTGTGCAGCTTTACGTTGCATGTGCAAGTTCGTGTTTCCCGGATCTTGGATATGGGTTGTGGTATTGGATTGTGGAAAAAACCTCTGCGTAAAAAATTTCCTTTGGCAAAATATATCGGTGTGGAATGGAGCGATTTTCTCTGTAAGAAATACGCTTGGGAAAAAGGGTCTGTGGTCGATTATACGGCCAAACGCCCCGCTGAGCTCGTGATTTGCCAGGGAGTTTTGCAATACCTCGATGATAGTCAGGCTGAGGCCGCGATTCACAATCTCGCCGCTCTCTGCAGCGGTTTACTGTATCTTGAGGCCCTCACCGAAAAGGATTGGCTAGAAGCCTGTGATCAAAAGGTAACCGACGGCGACGTGTACCGAAGAAGTGGACAGTGGTATTGGAAAAGATTAATTGAATATTTCGTTCCATGTGGAGGGGGAATTTTTGCGATCAAAAAAGCAAGACTTCCGCTTTTTGAGCTAGAGACACTGCCTTTGGGTTCTTTGTAGGTCCGTGGTGAATTTTGCTCTTTAACTTGAGCTTGATATTTTAGGAATATCTCTGTAAAGCAGGTGACCTGATGGAAAGCAGCAAAGAAAAGGTCCGAATTCTGTTGGTAGATGATCATCCCATTCTACGCTACGGTGTCCGTCGACTAATAGAAAGCGACTCTGCTTTAGAAGTAATGGCAGAGGCAGAAAGCGCTAATGCTGCCTTGGATATCATTCGTAAGGATCCGCCTGATTTTGCCATAATCGATATTTCTCTAAAAGGCACCAACGGAATCGAACTCATCAAAATTATTCTTACTCAGCTAGGCACGCTTCCCATTCTCGTTTTGTCTATGCATCAAGAGTCCGTCTACGCTGTGCGCGCTCTTCGCGCGGGTGCTAAGGGCTACGTTCGCAAAGAAGATGCGACTGAAAAACTTATCTCGGGCATCCATCACATTCTAGATGGACATCTCGTTATGAATGACAGGGTGTCTGACAAATTGATGGTCAGCATGGTTAACAATGGAGACAGAAAAAATATTCGCAGTGGAATCGATTCTCTCACAGACCGGGAACTGGAGGTCTTTGAACTCCTGGGCGAAGGTTGCGGTCGTGCCATGATTGCCCAAACCATGAATGTATCCATCAAAACCATCGAAACGTATAAAGAAAACCTTAAGAAAAAATTACTGATGGATGGTAGCCAGGCTCTTCTCAAGAGCGCCATCAAATGGCATTCCCTTTCTAATTCGTCTAGCTTTGAACCTTCCTCCGGTTAAGCCACAATCGATTTCAGCAGGTGAAATAGAAAAAATTTTTCACAGCTGTTTTTTCGACTCTCATCAAACGATTTTATTAGGCGGCTTTGAGGAGCCATTGTATCTCCCCAAAAGAGAAACAGAAGGAAAGTTAGTTCCCGCAGAGATTCACTATCGAAGCGACTACAGCAGTAGCGCCTTGCACGAGGTTTCCCATTGGTGCATCGCCGGCAGAGAGCGACACATGCAAGTAGACTATGGCTATTGGTATCAGCCTGATGGAAGAAAGGCACAAGCCCAGCAAGCCTTCTTGGAAGCCGAATGTAAACCACAGGCCTTAGAATGGATTTTTTCTGAAATCTGCGGTTTAACTTTTCAGATAAGCTTGGATAATCTCAACGGAGACTCGGGTGATACGGCTGCGTTTGCAGAAGCAGTTGAGAAGAAACGAGACCTGTTCTTAATGCAAGGTCTTCCCCTAAGGGCTTACAAGTTTAGAACTGCTCTTTCCAAAGCCTTTTTCTAGAGATTTGAAAGGTTTTTGACAATTTTGCACTACTGGCTATTAAAAAAGGGCGTTTTAATCTTTACTTTCGTAGGGGAATCCCCTATATTTAGAAGAGGTCCTTGAAGAATCCCAAAGGCTGTACCTCCTAATCAAGGACCTGTCTTCGGCACTGGCCGACTCGGTTTAATACCGAGTCGGCCGTTCTTTTTTTAGGCCGGTTTTTAAACGGTTTTATAGTCGATATTCAAGCGGTTTTTAAGCCGCTTTCAAGAATAAATAAAACAGTATTAATTGTAATGATACTGATGAAATTAGTGCATTTTAGGATTATAATGGCCATTCTTAGGCAAATTTTGGTGTGAATCGAGTTTTGGGACTTGAACAGCTTTTGATAAAATAATTGGAATCAAAAGTCTTTAGGATCGACCTAGTTCTTGGTCAATTAGCTGTGAATTCAGTTCCAATATGTCAGAGGGCAGAGTTAATCCGGCTGGTAAATCTCGCTGCCCTGCGACTTAAATTCTTCCGACTTCTCATTCATTGCCTTTCCCAAGGCATCTTCATCAGATAGGCCTTCTTTTGCAGCCATAGCTCTGATATCGTCGGTAATTTTCATGGAGCAAAAATGAGGTCCGCACATGGAACAAAAGTGGGCCACCTTCGCCCCCTCTTTGGGAAGGGTTTCATCATGATAGCTGCGGGCCGTATCGGGATCGAGCGATAGATTGAATTGATCATTCCAGCGAAATTCAAAGCGGGCCTTCGATAAGGCATTGTCACGATATTGAGCAGCGGGATGCCCCTTTGCCAAGTCGGCTGCGTGGGCCGCAATCTTGTAGGTAATCACGCCTTGCTTGACGTCTTCGCGATTGGGCAAACCTAAATGTTCTTTTGGTGTTACATAACACAGCATGGCGCAACCATACCAGCCTATCATGGCAGCCCCAATGCCACTAGTGATATGATCATAGCCGGGGGCGATATCTGTTGTCAAAGGCCCCAGAGTATAAAATGGAGCTTCATGACACCATTCCAATTGCTTCTGCATATTTTCTTCAATCATGTGCATGGGTACATGACCCGGTCCTTCGTTCATGACCTGAACACCCATGTCCCAGGCAATCTCGGTAAGTTCACCCTGGGTTTTTAATTCTGCAAATTGAGCTTCATCATTGGCATCATAGATGCTACCGGGACGCAAGCCATCGCCGATGGAAAAACTGATATCATAGGCGCGCATGATATCGCAGATGTCGCGCCAATGGGTATAGAGAAAATTTTCTTTGTGATGAGCGAGACACCATTTGGCCATGATGCTACCACCGCGAGATACAATGCCGGTCATGCGTTTGGCGGTCATGGGAATAGTGCGTAACAAGACTCCGGCATGAACGGTGAAGTAATCCACACCCTGTTCAGCTTGTTCGATTAATGTATCACGGTAGCATTCCCAGGTTAATTCTTCAGGTTTGCCGCCTACCTTTTCAAGGGCCTGATAGATGGGAACGGTTCCGATGGGAACCGGTGAATTGCGCAGTATCCATTCCCGCGTTTCATGGATATTTTTTCCGGTAGAAAGATCCATAACAGTATCAGCACCCCAGCGAATGGACCATACCATTTTTTCGACTTCTTCTTCAATCGAGGAAGTGATGGCTGAATTGCCGATGTTGGCATTGATTTTTACCAAAAAGTTGCGCCCGATAATCATCGGTTCTAATTCGGGATGATTGATATTACACGGTATTATGGCCCGGCCTGCGGCAATTTCATCGCGCACGAATTCTGGAGTGATTACATCGGGAATTCGGCCTCGACCCGGCAGGGGGTTTCTCCCCGGATGTTGGCGACGGAGTATTTTTTCATCGGCTTGAGAGTCTGTAAAGAAATTGCGATTAAAATTTTCGCGAATGGCGATGTATTCCATTTCAGCAGTAATCATTCCCTTGCGGGCATATTCAAGCTGGGTAACTGCTTGTCCCGCTTTGGCACGAAGAATTTTTCGTTCTCGAATTAAAGCGTTTGTGCTAGCTTGTACTGCAGCTGTGGGTGAAGAGACCTCTTCTACATCTCCCCTATCGCGAACCCAGCTTTGGCGAAGGGGTTCTAAACCCCGACCTAAATCAATTTTAATATTCGGATCAGTATAGGGACCTGAGGTATCATAAACAACCACGGGTGCATTGGGAATGCTCTTTCCGCCGTCGTTATGAGAGTGCGTCGATTGTAACTCAATTTTTCGCATGGGTACTTGTAACTCGGGGTATAGATCTCCCTTTTGATAAATTTTTGTGGAAGCTGGAAAGGGTTCGCGAGTAACGGCAGAGTTGTTTAACAGCGAATCGACACGATGTTTAGTATCTGACTTTTGCTTTTCAGTTGGATTTGTATTCTGTATGATTGTTTCGGTCGATTGTGACATCTATCCCTCTTCTAAATTGAACTCGATAAACCGATCATCTCAGCTTTTTCAAGTCCTGTTACAAGCCAAATTTCTCGCCAAGCTTGAGTCTACTTTTAGTCGACAGAAAGTCTCAGCTACTTGCTAAATAAGTTTGGGGTTTAGCCCAAAACCCATCCCTACGCCAGTACAACCTGGATCAGGTTCCAAGGGTTTTCGGTAATCCGAATCTCAGGCTTTCGCCACCCCTGGTTTTGGTTTTGTGAATATAGCAAGTCAGTCTGCGGTCAACCGGATGCTGGATGAGGTAAAATGGTCTAGTTCTGTGGTGGGTATAAAGGAGCTTGGAATCACTGCTTATCAGGAAAATATTTTTGGATTAGGCGATCGCACCAGGCTAGCTCTTCCGTTTTTGAGCGTTTAACACAGCCCAAGCTATAGATTCGCAACTTTTCCTGTAAAACTTGGAGGGTCTGGCTTCTTTGATCGAGACTCAATTTGTTCGAATCCAATAATTTTTCGAGGGCTTGTAGACGAAAATAATCCATGGCGGGATAGGCTGAACTGAGTTGGTCAGCATGTCCGCCATAGCGTATGAGCAGGTCTTCATCGAGAAGACCAATGGGATATTTGGCACTGATACGCAGCCATAATTCGTAGTCTTCGCAGGCGGGGTAATGGGTATCGAAGCCGCCAAATTCATTCCAGACTTCTCTTGTCATCACAACGGAGCTGGGAGTGATCATGCATCGTTCTAGTGAAACAGAAAATAAGTCACCTGCGTATTTTTTGGCGTGCGCTGGCGGATTGACCCGTGTTCCATTGCGAATCCAGATCTCTCGGCTTTGGTGAATTTGATAGTCTGTTTCTTTGAAGTATTGATGTTGTTTACGGAGTTTTTCTGGGAGCCATTCATCGTCTGAATCCAAAAAGGCGAGTTGGGATGCTGTAACTAATGTTACACCATGGTTTCTGGCTGCTGAAACTCCGGAGTGCGTGATTGTTACATATTTGATTCTTGTATCGTTGTTGTATTGTTCCATTAGCTCGACGGTATTATCGGAGGAACCGTCGTCTATTATGATTAACTCCCAATTGGTATGGCTTTGAATTTTTACGGAATCGATAGCGCGTTTTAATAGATGTGCTCGATTGTAGGTTGGGAGGATTATGCTGAAATCAGGAGTATTGTGCATACTTAAAGTTTCTTTTCTTTCAGTGAGGCTTCGGTCAACAAGTCACTTTTTCCTACAACGGTCCTCGCTAAGAATTCTTAAAAATGGGTATATACGCTGTGGATGTTGCAGGAAAAAGTGACTTGCTGACCTCGCTATGCTCCATTCTTAAATGCAAAGACACTGAATTTTTTAGCTCTGATGACTAAGAAATCGCAAACCCTTCGAATCGGGGCAATCGTACAGAACCCTGATTTTAATTGGGGCGAAATCGCTCGAATTGAAAGTCTAGCAGAACCGAATTAATCAACCCTTATCTTGGCCAAGACTGAAAATCACCTACGAAGATCACTTCGCGTTCTAAGGTTATTCCGCAATCTTTTTCGACTTTGTTGATGACTTCGCAGGAGAGATCCCAAATATCTTGGGCTGTTGCACCACCGGTGTTTACGATGAAATTGGCATGTTGCTCGGAGACTTGTGCACCTCCTCGGCGAAGGCCTTTTAAGTGGGCGTTTTCTATTAACAGGCCAGCGTAGGTTCCTGGGGGGCGCTTAAAGATGCTACCAGCATTGGGCAAATGCACGGGTTGCTTGGTTTTTCGTTTTACCAGTGTTTCTCTCATTTCAGCTTCTAAATCGCTGACTTCGTCGAGTAACAATTGCATTTCTGTTTCTAGGATGATTTCTTTCCACTTAAAAAAATTGGAATTGCGATAGTTGAATTCGCATTCCTTGTTGCTTCGAATTTGGATCTCACCTTCAAAAGTACATGATGTCACTGATGTAATCACTTCGCATAATTCTTGACCGAATGCCCCTGCATTGATATAAGTGCCTCCACCCAAGGTTCCTGGTATACCGGCCAAATGTTGGATGCCAGCGAAATGTTTTTTTACTGATTGGGTAACCAGAGTTTGTAACAATGCGCCTGATTGTCCACGGACGCGATTGTCTTGCCAAGTAATGCCATTGAAGTAGCGTCCCATATGAATGACTAGTCCGGGATAGCCTGCGTCTGAAAAAACAAGATTGGTTCCTTTGCCTAGGAGGAAAAAGGGGAGTTTTTCAGAACTTGCCCAAGCAAGCGCCGAAGAAATTTCTTCTTTGGACTTAGGGGCACAATAAAATCGAGCCGAACCCCCGACTTTAAAGGAAATGTGCGGGGCCAGGGGGATATTTTCTTCGATAAATGCAGGCTGCAACATAGCTGGGCCAAAAATACACTCAAACAAGGTCTATTTTTAGAACAATCAGAGGAAGAATGACCAGCAGCCTGCGTATTCAAGCACTAAAAGAGCAGATTTCCATTTTGGGGGTTTTGCAGGCTTTGGGAATTTCGGTGCAGCATAATCGTTTTCGCTGCCTAAATCCGGAGAGACACAGTCATGGAGATAAGACTCCTTCTGTAAGCGTGTGGCCAGAAAAAGGAATATTTAAGTGTTGGGTTTGCGATGAGGTACGTGGAGATATTTTTTCATTGATACAGTTAAGTAAGGGTTGCTCTTTTCCACAAGCGATAGAGTGGTTGGAGTCCCAGTTTCCTGAAATTCGAAATCAGTCAATACGCGGAGAGGACAGCCAAAGGCTGAGTAGACGAAACAAATTAACAGCAAAAAATCCCACGAAAATATCTGAAATAAAATTACCAAATGATAAGGTTAGTGAAACCGGCCTTCACTTCGAAGACCAAAAGAGTTCAAACAAAACTATTAGCCCTGGTGGTATAGAATCAAGTAGAGATAGCAGTAGTTCTGAAGATTCAAGTACTGAAATTAAATTGGCTAACAAGAACAAATTAGGAGATAGGAAGCTTGAAGATACTGTATCTGCAATTGAAAATTCTAAACATGATTTGGATGAAAAAAAATCTGATGATTTCAATTCTGAACTTCGTACAGCGATATTAAATCGATTTCTCACCCTTTGTGCCCCTATCCGCCCGGGTCCGGCACAAAAATATCTGATCAGTCGGCGCATATTTAAGAAAACTTGGGATGCTTACAGATTACGACAAGTGCATGATTACAATTTAATATCAACAAGGCTGTTACAAGAGTTCAGCCGCGAACAGTTACAGAGTGTGGGCCTCTTCAATGAGAAAAATCACCTTCGCTACTTCAAACATCGCTTAATTCTTCCCTACTTTGATTTAGAGAAACAGGTGCAGTATTTTCAAGCCCGAAGCTGGGATACCGAAGTCAGCCCCAAGGAACTTTCTTTGAAAGGAATCATTCCTTTTCCCTATAATTTGCCGGCCTTAAAAGAAGAAATTCCCTATATCTACCTCTGTGAGGGGGTGATTGATACACTAACACTATTGGAACAGGGTTTTGTGGCCATGGGTATTCCTGGAGCCGGCAGTTTTAAACCGGAATGGGCC
>JBBQAD010000491.1:0-2319 GCA_038315885.1 Fibrobacteria bacterium
TGAACGATGGCTTAGACGCAGCAGCCTTGAATTTCAGGGTGAGCACGGGGAGGAGGCCTCATATGCACGCTGAGCAACCTCGACTTGGCTCTCCCAACCCTCCAGTCCACAAACTCTATGATTCCTGCAGGCTACCCAGCTTTGCGTATCTGGCCGCCTTTTTAGGATCACCCCTGGCCTTAATCCCATTTCTTTTTAGAAAATGTTCCCTTTGGTTTCGAGTATGGACTCTAAGCTTCTGCGTCTTATTGTTTGCAGGCGTAGTCTGGCTTCCAGTAAGCTGGTTGGCGATTGCCGCTTGCATTGTCTTACTGAACTGTATCTATCTGGTGATTCTGTTACTCCTTTTTCCCCCTACTCGACCTCCCAAAAGATTTCTGGGATTTTCATTTAAACATCTCAGCGCCTTAATCTTGGCCTGCTTGCCCTGGGCATTGGTTTTTGCCGGCTTGGAGCAGGGATTGAGTGACATTTTATGGAGCCGACTTTTTCCAGTGAACTTTAGTGTTTCAGGTATTTCTCAAGACTTTGTATTTCAAGCGTTCTTAATTGTATTACTTCTGCTTTTGGTCGGTATTCGTATTTCCTTTTGGCATCGGACAATTGATCTATTCGGTCTCGCTTGGCTCTTGGCAAATTCGTTTTTGGTGTATTCGATTTTATGGCAAGTGTATCTGATTGGAGTAGAAATTCCTCAGTGGCAGCTGATTCAGGCGAAGGTCTTTGATAGTTGGGTTCAAGATTGCCGACGTATTCTAATGCTCGGGCTCGGCACTTTCGCCGTTCCTATTTTAATAGGTCAAGCTTTCGAAAGTTGGAAGGCAAATAAGTCCTGGATTGGGAACTATCTGACAGGACTATTTTCCATTGCAGTGGCCTTTATGGGAATTGCCTTCTGGACAGGAATGCCCGCCTATTACAGTCTCTTAATTGGCCAGCAATTCGAGAAATACGGTAGCACACGAGAAACCATTCCTTGGTATGCCAAAACGATTCAATGGTGCCAGGGTGATGAATTAAAATCGTATCTACAATTTCGCGTCGCGCTTTTACATCGCAAAAATGGAAATATAACAGAGGCAAAGGAGGCCTTTGTCCGGGTGATGGTTAAATACTATCACGACAATCAGGTTCTATTAAAAGCCACTGAATTCAATGATCGTCTCGAAAGTGCTGATACTTTAAATAAAAAAAGAGTGGTCATTCCAGGGGTAGAAGCCAGCACCGAATACAAGAGCGCCTATTGTGTGCCCAACTCTCTGGGTCTCATTTTAAATTATTGGGGAGACCGGGTCGGAGCTAAAAAAATTGGTTCTTCGATTACATCCCTTGGTTCAGGGAGTTACATCACCGATGAAGCTTTTTATGCGGAACAAAGGGGTTTTCGCCATTTTGTAGCACCTTTGCGAAGCTTTGCCGACATTAAAACCCTTATCGATAAAAAAATTCCGGTCCTGGCTTTTATTCCGGGTCATGTGCTTGCCATTTTTGGATACGATGAAGTTCTAAATACCATCATCACCTACGATGTTAATACTTATGATATCTGGGAAGAAGCTCGCTGGGAAGAATTCAAGGACTCCTGGTGCCAAGAATTCAACTTACTGGGAATTGTTGTTCCAGATGACAGTGTTCCAATATTGAAAACCATATTAGGTCCAGGTTTAGAAGAAAAAAATGAAGCCTATCTGCAATACATGATTGCACAGCTCGAAACGAACACCATGAAAACCGTCGCGCATCTTCGCCGAGCTAGCGGTCGCACTCTTTTTTTCGCCGATGAAATGTATCAATATTTTTCGGACAGTTTACCTCGATATCGTGGCGACGGCGAACCTTTTATTAATGATACAGTCCAGCAAAAGGCAGAAAATTTTCTTCTGCAAAATCATGTCTATGAAAGTCATTTGTTCAATCACGCACGCAGCCTGTATCAAAGTGAAAACTACCACGCATTAGCGCAATTTTTAGAAGCCTATAGCAAAGAAAATGTTTTATCCCCATCTCTTGCCATTATTTTCGCGGGAGTATGGAATCGTTTAAATCAACCAGAAAAAAGCATGGAAATATTGCTTTCAACTGTCGATGTTAACGATTACAGCGTAGAGGCTTTGGAGTTTTTGCTTAATCAGCCGGAGATAAGTCACAGTAAAGCCCTAGCCTCGCAACTCAGCCTGAAATTATTGAATGCAGAAAGCGGCATGGATGGTCAATCCATGAAGAATGCTCTTCAACTCTGGATTGAAAATAATCCTGTCGATTACCGCAATGTCAGCACAGCCTTGTTGATTGTCGACAACTATCTGCAGGAATGGAACC
>JBBQAD010000062.1:0-10663 GCA_038315885.1 Fibrobacteria bacterium
AGCGGAGAGCGTCTCGCCACGGGACTCGAAGAACTCGATCGCGTTTTGGGAGGAGGTATTGTAGCGGGCTCTCTCATATTAATTGGCGGTGATCCGGGAATAGGTAAATCAACCTTATTATTACAAGTGACGGCCATTTTATCGGCCGCGCAGGTTCCGCTATTGTATGTATCAGGGGAAGAATCGTTGGCTCAAATTAAACTGAGAGCCAGACGCTTAAGCATCCCCTCCCCTAACCTTTTAGCTTTGGCTGAAACCAATTTAAACCGAGTGCTTGAAGCGAGTAGCCAAGTCAATCCCAAAGTGTTGATCATTGATTCGATACAAACCATGTATAAAGAGGAGCTGGCGGGATCACCGGGAGCGGTTGGCCAATTGCGCGAATGCACCTTAAGCCTGATGATCAATGCTAAAACCAGTGGCTGTGCGACCTTTATTGTGGGCCATGTTACCAAAGACGGGCATTTGGCGGGACCTAAGATGATTGAGCACATGGTGGATACGGTTATTTATTTCGAAGGCGACAGACATCACAGTTATCGACTATTACGAGCGGTAAAAAACCGCTTTGGAGCGACCAACGAAATCGGTGTGTTTGAGATGGGCTCTGCGGGTTTAGCGGAGGTTAAAAACCCCTCTGATATATTTTTATATGGCAATCGCGAAAGGGCACCTGGCTCAATCATCAGCTGTGCCATCGAAGGAACTCGACCCATTCTGCTGGAGTTACAGGCACTTGTTGCTAAAGCCTCTTATTCGGTTCCCCAGAGAGTGACAATGGGTCTCGATTCCAAACGATTGATTGTCATACTGGCCTTGTTAGAGAAATTTGGAGGAGTCGAAATCGGTCTGCAAGATGTATTTGTTAACATAGCTGGGGGATTTCGCGCTGAAGAACCTGCTATGGACTTGGCGCTGGCGGCAGCAATTACGGGAAGCCATTTAGGAAAAACTCCACGACCTGACTTGATCGCCGTCGGCGAATTGGGTTTAAATGGAGAGATTCGCTCGGTGCCCCAATTAGAGGCCCGATTAAGGGAATCCCAACGCTTGGGTTTTAAATGTGCCGTCATTCCAGCTTCGGCAAAAGGAAAATTTCAGTTTAAAAATATGGAGCTGCGCTATGCTGATAAATTGGCGCAGGCTTTAGAGATGATAGCCGATTAAGCTGGAATTGCCGTGACCGTTCACTCTACTTCGCCGATTGCTCGATAACAAATTTTTCCATTCCAATTCTCTTCAAAAAGAGCTGTTACTATGAACAATTCAGAAACTCAAAAGACCATGGCAAGAGAAACTTTTTCAGGAAACTCATTTTTTACTCTTTTACACAAATCGGCTAATAGCGAAGCCCGAAGAGGCCGTCTACAGTGTTCCCATGGAAGCATTGAGACTCCAGTATTTATGCCAGTAGGCACCTTGGGTTCGGTCAAGGCGGTCAATCCCCATCAATTGGTTGACCTGGGTGCTCAAATCATTTTAGGCAATACCTACCATCTGTATTTAAGACCAGGGGCTGATAAAATAGCAGCAGCGGGGGGATTACAAAAATTTACCAGTTGGAAACGCCCCATGCTGACTGACTCCGGGGGCTTTCAGGTTTGGAGTCTGAAAGACATCCGAACTATTTCAGAAGCTGGCGTAAAGTTCAAATCCCATCTTGATGGTTCAAGTCACTTTTTTTCTCCCGAATCGGTGATGGAAATTCAGCGAAAACTCGGTGCTGATATCATTATGGCTTTTGATGAATGCACCAATTATCCCTCTACTTTTTTGGAGGCTGAAAAGTCGTTGCGATTGACACAGGGCTGGACGGAACGAGCGGTTCAATGGCTGGCAAAGAATCCACCGATACATCAATACCCTCAATTTTTCTTTGGAATCGCTCAAGGAGGTATGCATCCCGAACTAAGGCAGAGAGCGATTGAACATTTAGTCGGATTGGATCTCCCTGGCTACGCCATTGGCGGCTTGAGTGTAGGTGAACCGGCTGAAGAAATGTATTCAATGGCTAAGTTGTGTACATCCGGCTTACCTCAAGACAAACCCCGCTATGTGATGGGAGTGGGTACACCTACTAATCTATTAGAAATGATTGGCTTGGGAGTTGATATGTTCGACTGCGTGATGCCCACTCGCAATGCCCGCAATGGCATGCTGTTTAGCTGGTCAGGCCCAATTCATTACAAATCCGCCCGCTATGCAGATTCGCACGGTGTTGCACCTGATTCAGACTGTGATTGTTATACCTGTCAAAATTTTTCCATCGCTTATCTTCGACATCTCTTTAAATCGGGTGAAATTCTGGCACTAACTCTAGCTAGTCTACACAACCTGCATTTTTATTGTGCCTTGATGACCGAGGCTAGAAAGCAAATTGAAGCAGGAAACTTTGAAAGCTGGTCAAGGGCTTTGATTGAAAAGTGGAATTTGATTTCCAAAGAAACTCAAGAGTGAAGCATTCCAGTGTTTTATAAGCGTGCTTTGGCTTAATCAATTAGTGCGGTTTAAAAGCCCCAAATAACTCATTAACTCGTACTAGCCCCGCAAACAAATGTTGGGGAATCTCCAGGCTATGTAAACGATAACTGATTTGCGACAAGATAACCTCGATGTGATCAGGAAGCTCGACCACATAATTTCGGTTTAATTCGCTGATGGCGTTGGTGCCGCCGCAATATTTAGGTTCTGAGAAACTGATAAACATTCGACAGGTCATGGGACGAAAGGCGTAGATGGAACACGACCCATCTTTCGCCAACATCGGACAGGGAATATTTTTCAAGAAATAGGTATAGAGTAATTCATCTTCTTCTTGCGCAGTATTGACTACACCGCCGGCTAATTTTTGAAAAATACTCGCACGCTGATGAAAGGCATAGATAATATTTCCATAGTCTTCCCGATTGTAAAGGGCGGCATGTAAGTATAACAGTTCAAAAGGCTCGATACTGGTGGGATAATGTTTACAACAAGTAGAACAACCTGATCCACAAAAAACTGGTTCTGCCTTTTCAATTGCACTAAGCTGAATATATCGATCGTAAATGGAATACAACTCAGGCATCCATACATCCAGGATAGCAATGAGCCTTTGAAAATCGGATTGCTGCTTGACTCGGGTTGGCATTTTCCCCCAATCCTTAGCAAAGCGATTTAAAGCGAATTCGAGTTCATTGCTACACTCACCTAATAAAACACTTGCGTTTTTGGGAGTCGTTGTAGCACTTAAAGAAATCAAAATTTCGCCTTTGCAAGATGGGAAAAGCAAATAGTTGATTTTCTTCTTCGCCTTTGAATAGAATGTACCAAAAGCAAAGCCGAGGTCCAAAACATGTTCAATATCAAGGTTCTCAAATATCTATCCGCTGCCACCTGTGCTTCTTTGGTAATTTGCGCCTGCAATATTTTTAATCCTTCAGGTTCGGGTGATGGAGGTGACAGCTCAGAAAGTCAACTGGCTGAAGGCCAACGGCTGATACGCGAACAGGATTACGGCGCTGCAATGTCCGCCTTTCAAAAGGCCATCGCCAAAGACAGTACCAATACTATGGCCTATTACGGATATGCAAAAGCCGCTATGCAGAAATACAAAATTAGTGCAGCCCAGATGTTGACTGAAGTGACCGATGCTCAGTCGCAGAAAAGAGTTCCCTTTTTAAATCAAAGTGCGGCTAAGAAAACCAACTATTTGCAAGCTTTAAGTAAAGTAAAGTGGGCCTTAAGCAAGCTGACTGAAAGAGACACCTTAACTCGAAACTGGAATTATTATAAACAACCTGATCGTATTCCCAGCAGCGTAAGTCTAGTTGTGGCAGAAGAACGAATAAAAAGCATCCTGATTTATCTTGACATGGCTACTACAGGTGAACATCCGAAGTATTACACTGAAAACAAGTTTCCTCTTTCTGACCGTGTGATGCCGTTTGAAAATATTACTCCAGATTTCGGTATGGCTGAAATGATTTATTCAGTATTAAAATTACAGGATTTGAATAATAATGATTCAATCGATAAGGGTGATGATCTAATTACAAAATTGAATTTTAATCTGGAAGATGGTTTCAAATTGGAAAATTTGGCTGATATTCAGAAGGATCTGGAGAATGATACAGTCGCACAACAGAATTTTAATAACCTGATTGCCAATGTCGGTTCTGGACTAAGCTCGGCAAGTACTGTGATAGGACTTCTGGGTTCACTTTCCGGAGACAGTAAAAAAGATTCTTCCGGTTTTGGAAGCCAGGTGACCGGCAATGTGGATTCTGTCATTTCGAGCATGGGCTCTTCCATAACCTTCTACCAGTTTGGTGATAAAAAAGACAATGATGGCGACGGATGTATCGACGAAGAAATTATGGATGGATTTGATAATGATGGAGATGGATTAATAGATGAAGACGCCCGAGTAAAACTCTTGGATTCTCTGGATAATGACAAAGATGGAATTAAGGATAATCCCACAGAAGAAATAGTAGGGATTACAGGTTCTTCACTCATTCCGGATTTGCATTTGAAATTCACTCTCTCTTCAGCAGGATTTGTAATGGGGCCTAAGTATAAGGACAAAGACTTTAAAGCGAAAATTCAGGCTGATTCTGCCAAGACACTGTCAGTTCGAAAAATGGCCAAAGACAGTATCGGTGGATGTTGGAATAATTACGTGAACTAATTGGGTATATGGGAGAAAAAAATGAAATTTAATTTTAAATGCCTTCATAAATCACAAACTACCTGTAACACAACGTTTAGTTGGGTAGGCCTATCTCTAACACTGGGTCTGATTAACACTTGGGCCATTGTGGGCCCTGAACATCGGACGCTTAGACCCTTGGCAATGGGCAATGCCTTCGTTGCCATAGTTGATGATAAAGACGCAATGCATTACAATCCTGCCGGATTAAACTTGATTGGTAGATTGGGAAATAAGGCAAAACGACCCGATATGGGTCACTATCCCCTAAACTACTTCGATATGCACATGAACTTTCTGGGTGCAGGCGTTCCCCTAAATGAAGGTTTGGATATTCTCGATTTTTATAACAATCATTCCTCGGCATTTTCAAATTTTAAGAGTTACCAGAATGATTCCACTTTTAATAATGATTTATCGACCTTTGATAGAAAACCCATCCGATTTTCTGGTAACAGTGGTGGTGAATTGGCCATGCATAATTTTGGTATGGCTTACTATTTCGATGCAGAGGCCGCACCCTTTGCCGATATCGGAGTATTACTTCCCCAAGCCGGTTGGCAATACATTCGGGCCGACCTGGTGGGAGAAATTGCTGGGGCCACGAGTTTTATGGATGACAAACTTGCTGTTGGCCTGGAATATCGCATGGCTAAACGCCAGGAGGTTGAACAGACCCAATTGGCACTCGCAAATATTCCGGCAGTCCAAGAATTAGCCAAAGAAAAGATAGACGCCCAAATTGAAACCATTAAAGATGTATCCACCATTGGTCATGGCTTTGATCTCGGTATGCTATGGCAATACGACCGAAGTATTCGATTCGGCGGTGCCATTCAGAACATGTTTATGATTTTGAATCATGAATGGGTTGTTCCAGAACTCACCGTTGGTGTGGCCTATTCGCCAGTAAAATTTCAAAATAATGGGTCTTGGAAGCGTAAAATTAATTTTGCTTTTGACTTAGAGGATTTATTCAATGCAGAAAAAAATTATAAACCCTTAAATAAGGTAAACTTCGGTGCAGAATGGGAACAAACATTAATCCCCTGGATTCTAAAGGGCAGGCTTGCAGTCGGAGTGAAAGGTGGTTACCCCACTGCGGGTCTAGGCGGAAATCTCTTTACAGTCTTTTCTTATGAATTTGCCACTTGGGCCGAAGAAGAGGGCTATTACACTGGACAAGAAGAAAATCGTTATTATGTCATGAAGTTTGGAATCGGTTTGTAAAAGTAATTATTGCTTAATTGCATTCTATATTTCTGTGATGGATGAGTTACTCACTCAAGTCACAGAAAATGATGAAGTCATAGGACCAATTTCGAGACGGCTTTGTCACGGAAATCCAGCTATCATCCACCGCTCTGTTCACATCCTGGTCTTAAATAGACAGGGTGAATTATTGCTTCAAAAACGCAGTATGACAAAAGATGTTCAGCCGGGAAAATGGGATACCAGTGTGGGCGGTCATGTCGGTTTTGGTCAAAGTTATTTAGAAGCAGCTCAACGAGAAGCCATGGAAGAGCTGGGATGTGAATTTTCAGAATTGACTGAACTCTATGATTCCAAAATCAGAAATTCGGTGGAATCTGAAAACATTAGAACTTATTGGGTTAGTAGTGATGGACCTTTCATTCCTCAGGCCAGTGAAATAGATGAACTTGCTTTTTGGCCCCGGACTAAAATCGAAAGCAATTTAAGGAAAAAGGTGTTTACATCCAATTTTGAAGAAGAATTTCAGCAGTTTATCCACTCCCCATTTGGACACGGACTCAAATAAGTTTGTAGGAGTTAAAATATTTAAACTCGAGATTGCACCGCCCTAAATCGACAAGGGTATCGACTGAGCCTAGCTTCTAGAAAATCTTCGTGTAGCCATTCCTGATCTTCTTCACGCGCCAGACCGGCTCTTTGTAATTCTTCGCGTTTAACCAAACGAAAACCACTTTTGTCTAGGTTAAAAGTTTTCCTTGGGATATCGTACAAGGAATGTTTTCCTGTGCTTGTGCCAAGGTGATTTAAATAACTAATCACTAACCTAAGGCTCCCAGTTTCAACGGGTAAATCCTTGGCTTCTGGACGGACGAATAGTTGCTTATTTTCTTCGGAAAAAAGCAGGGGAAATGCGAGTTCTTGGTCTTCATCTGACTGGGAATCTTTACATGCCTCAAGACAGGGGGTTGGATCTAGTTTACCTGGAGAATGGATTTCCTTAACATTTGGCTGCGTTCTTGAATCACGGAGCCGCAATTTCCCTGCTTTTAATTCTTCGTTTAAAAATTGGCAGAACTGCAACCAAGATACAAGCGACAAATTTTTTATCTGTAATTCGCGAGTAATCTGATACTCTAGGGTCTCAGGGTTTTCTGGAACAACTTCAAAAAAGCGAGACATCTTTTCTGCTTTGATATCCATCTTCTCATTGCGTTTGGCTTCAAAACTTGCGAGTTGAAGGGTCGGGTCGCTTGGTAAGGACATATCTAATTTTTCCAACTTTTCTTTTTGTTTCTCCTCTGTTGAAAAGTCTGGTGTCTTCCCTATTTTCTCAAGCTTGCTAATCAGTTCTCTTTGTTCGGTACTCCCCTGCTCTAACTCTTTTATTTTTTGCTTTAGTGTATCGAGTTCAAGGATTTGTTGTTTTAAGGTCGATACTTGGCTTTCTGCACTTTCAACTTTCTTGGACAATTGCTGTATCAACTCTTCTTTACTTTTTACTAAGCTGCTCAAATTTTCAATGTCAATAGTTTTTGATTGGGCGACCTGGCGTTGCTCTTCTGCTTCTTGATTAATTTCGAGATTTCGAATTTCAAGTGTATCAATCCTTTTTTTTAGATTTTTTTCAAAATCCTTTAATTGAACTAACTCTTTCTTTAACTGAGTCAATTCATGCTCAGAGGCTTCAGCTAATTTTAAAGCCTCTGCCATATCCTCCTCAAGAGATGCGCGGGCACTGTCATTTATATCGTGCGATTGTAGCGATCGGGCCTGAGCTTCCTTCAGAGATTCCAGTTCTGTATTTAAACTGTCCACTTTTTTTTTGGATTTTGACAATTCCTCTTTTAGCCCTATTACTTGGCTTTCAAGTTCATCGGCTTGCTTCAAGGCTTGGATATATTCAACATAAGAAACATCACTGGAATCGGTTCCAAAAGAGAGAGACGACAGAGATGTATTTCTCATTCCGCTGCTATCGCGAAACTTTTCTTGAGCAGAGTCGAGGCTATCCAGTTTTTCCTGAAGCTGTTTTACGATTTCCCTTTCTTTGGATAAAGCTTCGAGGGCCTTTGAAAGGTGCGATTGTAAAAGTAGAACGGTACTATTGTTGCGCAGAGATAAATTGACGGTTTTTAATTTTGCAACGGCGGCTTTGAGGCGTCGGATTTCTTCCGAATGTGATAGTGCTCGATCACTGTGTCCTGAGTCTTGGTTCATATCGGAATGTTGATGCTGGTCTGGCATTGAATGAGTACATCTCCTAAACCCAACAAGGGGGATGGGATGCTATAAATTACATATCTCATTGGGCTTTTATAAAATAACCAGTACAAAAAAAGGACGAACCTAGGGTTCGTCCTTTCCTATCTGTCGATGCGGACTAGAAGAGTTTTACTTCTTCTTGGCCTTCTTCGCAGGTTTTTTGGGAGAGGCGCCGCCAACCAAAGCTTCTTTGCAAACCTTGGATACACGGAACTTCACAACTTTTTTGGCGGGAATCTTAATCGCTTCGCCAGTAGCGGGATTACGGCCCATACGAGCTTTACGATTCACCAGGACCAACTTGCCCAATCCAGGAAGCGTGAAACCATTCTTCGCTTCTTTATAGGCTAGTCCAGCAAGGGCTTCAATAAAAGCCTTTACTTGTTTCTTGGTAAGTTGTTCGCTCTCGCTTAGCGATGCGACTGTTTGTGCTTGTGTCATGCTTGCCATTTCTGCTCCTTGGGAATGTGTTAATGGCTCTTCAACTAATAAGATAAATCAAAATCATGCATACATGCAACAAAAGCTAAGATTTTCAGGGCTTTTAGAAGGTCGGCTTGCGGAAGTGCCCTGTTCATAGGGCTTGCAGTAAATTGTTCTATCTCGTTTTAAGTCAAGAGATTGCGTGTTAAGAATCCCAAAAGAAGTGAACTATTTTACCAAAAAAAAATTCAAAAAAAAATCTTAGATGCTCTATGCATCAGATAGTTCAATGCTGTGAGTAATTTGCACAGTTTGTTTCAGCATCTCGGCCACCGAGCAATATTTGTCTACAGCCAAGGATATGGCACGGTTTGCTTTTTCCATATCGAGTTTTCTTCCATGGATAATAAAGGTGAGATGAATGCTCTTAAATGGGCCTGGTACTGCATCGATTCTTTCACCCTCTACGACGACTTGTAAACGATCAAAATCGGTGCGCTGCTTCTTTAAAATTGTAATTACGTCAATGCCACTACAACTGCCTATTGCTGCAAGTACCAGCTGCATAGGTCTAAAGCCCGAGTCATCTCCTCCAACAGCTTGGGACGCTCCAATGTCAAAAGTGTACTTGTTTTCATTTTCTGCAGTAAACCGAAAATCGGTACCTGAACTTAATCGAACCTGCATAGGACCTCAAATGCTGAAGTGGAAAAAACTAATGAATTTAAACGAAGGCAGTAATAAACTCTTCTGTCGATTTGAATTTCTCCATGGCTTGGATGGCAGCTTGAATTTGGTTGGCTTCTGTTAATCCATTCAGATAGCGCCTAAACTTTATAGCTGCCTTGTGATATTCTGGAGGCAGGATGAGTTCTTCGCGACGAGTTCCAGAAAGTCCGATGTCGATTGCAGGATAGATTCTTCGCTCGGCCAGTTTCCGGTTAAGCACCAACTCCATGTTACCAGTTCCCTTAAACTCCTGGAAGATAACTTCATCCATTTGAGAGCCAGTTTGCACAAGCGCCGTTGCAATAATGGTCAGGCTGCCCGCTTCTTCAAGTTTTCTGGCGGCTCCAAAGAATCGTTTTGGTTCTTGCATAGCCTTGGCATCGACACCACCCGAAAGTGTTCGACCTGAACTTTTTAACTGATTGTTAAAAGCCCTAGCCATCCGGGTAATCGAATCAAGCAAAATGATTACATCTTTACCGCTTTCTACTTTTCGCATGGCCATATCGATGACCATCTGACACATCGCCACATGTTCGTCATTGGGTCTATCCAGACAAGAAGCCCATACTTTTCCCTTTACTTTGCGGGTTAAATGAGTGACTTCTTCTGGTCTTTCATCAACCAACAACAACATGATTTCTGCATCTGGATGGTTAACACTGATTCCATTGGCAATTTTTTCCATCAACATGGTTTTGCCGCTTCTGGGAGGGGCG
This sequence comes from Fibrobacteria bacterium, assembly GCA_038315885.1. GTDB lineage: Bacteria > Fibrobacterota > Fibrobacteria > UBA11236 > JBBQAD01 > JBBQAD01. The sequence goes on from JBBQAD010000062.1 coordinate 10,042, forward strand.
ACCAACAGACCACGTTGACCTTTACCGATGGGGGTTAACAGTTCCATGATTGCCATGGATTTATCGGTGTCTTGGGGAGTTGATAGCTTGAAAAATTCAAATGGATTTACACTGGTAAGGGTATGAAAATTGGCGGGGTTACGCCATTCCTTGGCTGGTACACCCTGGATTGTTTGTATGTGTACAATCACTTTCTGACGGCGATTTCGCTTGGTTCGCATTATGGCACGAATGCGGTGACCCGAACGCAAATAAAATCGTTGAGCCAACTCTTTGGGGATAACCGGATCGAGGTCCTGAGCCAAAAAACTATTTTTTGCATTGCGAATAAAAGCATAGCCTTGTTCGACAACATGAATATACCCTTCGACTTCTTCAGTTGGCGATCGGTAATCAAATTCGCCGCTGAAGTCGAGATTAACTTCATCTCGGCCACGTCGTTTTTTGATTACCCGATTCTTCAGTTTGCTCACTTGGGATCGCTTGCGTCGACGTCGGGTTGAATCATTTGATTCGTGGGTTATGGGATTATTTGTAGTGTTCCCATTATTTGCTTTGGGCTTTGGTTTTCGATTTCCGACTAGCGTGCGGCGCAAGTGTTGCGAGAAGGGCTCTTGCTCTT
>JBBQAD010000253.1:0-5677 GCA_038315885.1 Fibrobacteria bacterium
GTCATGGGGCTGGCCTTTTGTGATAACGGAGATTTTGTTCCGGGCAGTGACGGTTTGGAGATTTATTCAGCCCAGGAGCACTATACACTCGATTTTTCCAAAGCAAAGGGGCAGCACTGGAACTTGAGCCACTATACAGTCAACCGTGATAAGTATCCTGAAGATATACGTTTGAGTCCTGCCTGGGGACCTACCGTCGTTCGCAAAATAAAGGGAAAGTTATTTCTGTTTGTCAGCTATTTTAAAAATACCAAAGGTATTTATAGTTATAAGTTTAATTACGATACCGATGGATATATCGCAATACCGTCCGGTCGATTGTTTGGCGATTTTAGTGGAAGACCAGACTGGTATGTTGACGATTCTGGAGATGTCTGGTTCATTGATGGCCTAAAAATTGGGAAATGGCCTTGTACAGGCATCAACACAAACGGGGACCTGACCTATGGGTCTGCGCAATACTATACCATTCCCAACAATCCTTACAAAAACCAATTGGGTAATATTGAATATGACCGGCTTAACGATGCTATGTACATAGGCGGCGGTACTGCAGACAATCCACTCGTTGGTTGTTGCCACAGCGGGCCGGTACTTTCACGCTACGATAACTGGAGTGCTGCTCCTCAGCTGCGATGGCGGATAGCGGTGCCCTTTAACAATGATCAGTCTCTGTCAGAAAGTAAAAAAGTCGTACCTCAAGGTTTGGCCGTTGCGGGAGAAAAGCTTTTTGTTATCTACCAGAACTTCGACGATGAAGTGAACCCGGAACATGGCATGAGCGGTGTGATACGTGTGTATGACAACCGGGACGGCACCTGGTTGGGACGTCTCTATCCGCCAGCAGCGCAGGGGAGTTGGGTAGATATTGTTGGTGGCGGCGGTATTAATGCAGTAAAACGAAACAACGGGGAGATAGTGGTTATAAGGGAAGAAAATTGGAAAGCAAAACATATTATCTTCCGTGTCGATACACCAACAATAACGAGTGCAGCAGATAAGAACCCTCATCATCTGGTACGCCATTCGGCGACAGACACAGATGGAGCCGCAGATTCACAGTGGTTTCTGCCAAATGGAAAGAGAATAACATTGATGAATCCCAATCATGCAAGGGTTCGGGAACAGATGAAGCTTCAGTTACACTAAAACTTGACGACCAGTCACTGGGAACGCATGATATTTCTAATCTCGGTAATCGGACAGACAAACAAACGCTGACCATTCCCAACGTGGAACTACCTGCGGCAACTGATGCGTTCCTTCGGCTGGAATACACGAAAGAGAGCAGCACACTTGCGCACAAAATGTTCGTTAGAGCTATAGAAGAAAAGAATGTTAATCATAAACTACTAAGTGTTCATTCCGACAATGAAATAGCGATGAAGAGTCGGGTGCTTCTGTCGCAATTTGAATTTCTTGGTGTAACAGTAAGCTATAGCAGATCGTTGTCGTTCTTAAACGCTTCTCTATTCCTCATTTGACGGAGTTATCCCCGCTATAGGTTCTTCCGAGAAGATTAAATAATCGGGTCATTTTTCTTGAATCCGATTGTGCCTGGGTAGATGTGTTTAGAACATTTTTCTGAATGCCGGTTGTAATACTGCCAAATTCATAGGGACCAATATCGGGGGCTTTTCCTGAAAAGGGCAAGCCGATATCGACTCCTACATCCACTACGCGTGATGAGTTGTTTTTGGGTGAATAAAATGGGAACGGAATCGCACCGGTAAGGCTAAGGCCGAGCTCGACATTTAAAAGATTATCGTGTTGAAATTCGATCATATCATTTTGAGAAAAATTATAGAGAAGGTTATATGAAATATCGGCACTTGCAGGAATGGTACTTTGGTTATCAATGAGTCGTCCGGCTATAATTGAATCTGGGTTGTAGAATATGTTGTTCTTTATAATCAAATTTTTTACCTCAATGCTGTCTTCGATCACAATCCCTTTTTTGCTGTTCGGCTGGAAGTAATTGTTAACAATGGTGATATTGTGAAGGTATTTGTCCTTATGGCTTTTGGCCAAAATTAATGAAGTGTTCTCTCCGCTGCCAATAAACACATTGTTTCTAACCGTCATATCGCGGCTACCTTTATTTATAATGAGGCCAAAAAGCATTCGATAACAATAATTGTTACTGATAAGTATTTTTTCGCCGGAGTACTCCAGTCCTGTTTTAGAAGGTGTTTGGCCGGGAGGCAGATTGGGGTCCATATAGTTTTCAGAAAGAATCACGTGATAGCCGCTTGTCGGAATACCATTTCGCGCAAACACCGAAAATCCGTTGGCATTGCGATTTCCTGAAATCACCGTTCCATTTTGACAATTCCAAAGTTCAATGCCTATTCTTTCACCCCACTCCGGGTGAAACTTGTTTGGGGTATGTGACAGGGAGATATTACCGAATCGGTACCGGCAATCAAGCGCACGGAATCACCCGCACGAACTTTGGTCATTGCGTAATTGGGTGTCTTCCAAGGAGCACTTAGAGAACCGCTTGCACTGTCGTTGCCTGTTGTTGAAACATAGAAGTCGGCACCCAATACAATTGAACTAGTCGACATTTCCAGCAAGAGGCAAAGTAAGAGATACTTTCGGTTCATTGGGATTCCTTAATAAGATGATAGGTTTAATGTGTTAATGTTTGGAAATGCTCCAGGAGTCAAACGGCCGACCGCATTATAGTGGGAGTGTCTGAAGTCCGCAGTTCTAGAGGCGCTTTCTCTCACGGCTGAAACATAGAAGTCGGCACCCAATACAAGTGAACTAGTCGAAATTTTCAGCAAGAGACAAAGTAAGAGATACTTTCGGTTCATCGGTCTCCTTAATTAGACTTTATTATTCACTTTGGCCAATACACTGCTAATATACCATGGTGATCGGTACCCTGATTCGGCCTCGAAGATCTGTAACATGACTGTTTCGGAGTTTTACAATCGTGGGCTGGAATCCGGTTTTCATTTTGCCGGGATTTAGTTTTACCGTTTGACCATATTCAAAAGCTCCGATATCAGGCGCTAGACCTGAGTATTCCAATCCTGTGATAGTTCCTTTGTCAATCAATGGGCTTCCGCTGACTGGTACAAACCATTGGGAGAACAGAGAACCCGTTTTTGAAATTCCAGGGTTTCCTGTTAAGTTTGCATTGCCGTAATCTGATTTTACATTATGATAAAAGTTATGGTCCCAATGTTCATTTTTGATCTGATTTTTTTGCAGGTCGGTAAACACGACTCCCTTATTCACAATTTCATGGTAAAACAGATTATTCTGCACTGTAAAACCATCAATTGTGAGTGCATCTCTAATTTTTATGCCTAAGGCGCTGGAGGAATCGGAGCGATAAAAGACATTATTAACAATTTTCAAATTTTGAATTCTCCCGCCATTTGAATCTTGAGGATCGTGTCGGATCATGATGTGAAAAAAACTAGGTTTTGGATTCGAAAAAATATTGTTGTGAATGAAGAGATTATTTCCGTATCGACCATAGATAAACATTCCAGTTTGCAGTCCATTGATGTAATTGTTGCGGATTTCGGCGTCATCCAGATCCAATTCAAAATTCCCCGCCACAAGTGAGTCTGATTCTGGCTTGAGGTAGTTAGTGTAGGCTATCAACGAGTGGTTACCTTCTCCTTTGTTTCCATGGATAAATGACACCCAACTGTTGATTTTATTATTGAAAACTTCTGTATCAAAATGACAATTCCACATTTCAATGCCAATCCGGGAACCCCAATTTCCATGAGACTCAAGGTTGACTTTTATGTTGCAATCATGAACTTTCGTTCTCTTAAACCATCCCCAACTGCCCTGTGGACGCTGTTTAATGCCATAACCCTGGTCTTCTGAAATAGTGATGTATCCAATATCAGCACCGTCGAGATGAGCAATTTGTAAAGCCCCAGATCCATAGGTTGGAAAGATTTTGGCATTGTTAATCAATTCACAATGATGAACTTTGATTCCCTTTAAGAAAACTTCAGGCGCAGTTGTTTTCCCTGCTGGTTTCCCTGACCAGATATCCATGGCAGAACTTCGGCAATTTTCAATTTTTATATGGTGAATCTCAACATCGTGTCTGGTTACTTCTATTCCGCTAAAAAGTTTTCTGCCCATGCCATCAATGGAAAAATCGGAAAGAGACTGATTGCCTGATACAACGGGAGAGGAGCTGACCTTTAAAAGAAAATCATTAAACTGTCCTGTTAATATGGTATTTCCAATTCCCTCCCCCACAAAATGCACCCCTGGTGGCAGGGTAACAGATTTTGAAAACAGGTAGGTGCCTTTTGCTACAAAAAGAGTGTCACCTGGAAGTGCCTTTGTGCTGGCGAACGATACACTTTTGAATGGTTGTGATTTAGTACCTCTGTCGGCTGAGTCGATGCCTTCGAGACTCACATAAATATTTGCCTGAACAGGTATTGTCAGCCACAGGCTTAGTCCAAACCCTGCTAATACTGGAGGTATTCTCATATTTCAGCCCCTTGTTGGGACTAAGGTAAGCGAGTTCCAGAAATTAGCAGCAGGTCATTGGATCCATTGAGGCTTTCCCCTCGAGCCCAACCGGAGTCTTCTATTACGCTCAAGGAGAAGCAGGAGCCTGGAGATCTGGATGTGCCCCGCCTCGGTTTGGTTTAGGCAAACTATTCACTTAGCTTGAACTAAGCTAACTGTACGTTATTAAAAATGATTTGTGTTTTAGTCTTCGTTCATTTGGAATCCCGTTGATGTTTCATCTTCCTCGTTGCCGGCCAGACCGACTCAAACTGAGAGCTGACTGTAATGCGTTTATCTATCGGAGATGCCAGAAAGCGCCAGCGTGATTTTCCGGTGGAGGCATCCAAACTGTATACAAACCCACCTCTTTCACAAGGGACTGAATTGAACGGGAAACTGTTCGGCATCGCAAACACATTCTCCATATTCAGAGCGATACAATGCTCGTTTCGGATGATGGGACCACTTGGACAGTGCAGGCAAGTGATTCACGAACTGATGTGAATTCTGCTTGCAATTACGGGAATTCGCTAATCATCCTCCGAAGAGCACTTTCAGAAACCCAGGAAAAAAATATTTGCTCAATTGTTTTAAACTGGCCTACATTTATGGTGTTACAGCCGGCGAGACCAAATGTTCCTTAATAAGGCTTTGAGGCCGAGACTTCCAGGCCAGAATTTGAGGACTGATAATGAACTAGTCCATTTTTTGGTCAAATTCTAAATAATCAAGATAATGAGCCCAACACTCAAGCAAAGGATTTCTCAACACCATAGAAGTAGTCCAGTTCACAATTGTTCCCACCCTGCCCCGTCTACTCTACCCTGCGAGAGTCCTTCCGGAAGTCCTTGGGGCTGCTGGCCACCTTGCGCCGGAATGCCCGCGAAAAGTACAGAGGATCCCGAAACCCGACCTCGGCGCTTATTTCCTTGACGCTCTTGGCCGTTCCTATTAACAGCTCCTGGGCCTTCCAGATACGCAGGGAATCGAGGTAACGGGAGGGTGACACTCCCGTATTGGCCTGGAAGAGATGGGCGAAGCGCGATTCCGAGAGGGAGCACTCCTTGGCGATGCGCTCCACGCTCAAGGGTTCGGCGAAGTGCTTCATCATATAGCCGATGGCGGTGCGGATGCGCTCGTCCCCGCCGGTGCCGCTGGAGAAGGG
>JBBQAD010000408.1:0-3729 GCA_038315885.1 Fibrobacteria bacterium
CTGATACCCCCGCTCATGTAATCACCGGGAGTAAAGGCGAAACCACCGACTAAGCCCTGCAATTTTAAACTATCACGCGCATCACGCACCGCACCAAGTGTATATGTACTGAAATTGTTGGCGCGTGAGCCAAATAAAAAATAAGGTGAAAATTCTTCTCCAAAACCCATCAAGCCCAATTCAATTTGTTCACCTAAAAAAATCTGACCGGCGGGATTCTGAAAAACCGCTCCTACCCCGGGCTGGTTGAGCACTCCGCCACCCGAAAAAGCATTGGCTTCAAACCCAAGGGGGGCTGGAGTAAAAGTTGGACGAGCACAGATGACGGACGGGAGAATCACAAAGAAACAGGCAACTAGAGCCAATCTTTCCAATTGGCGATTCTTGCTATTGCCCGTGGTACCCGCGGTACCCGTGAAAGCAGGGCAATACTCAACTCGTTTCCAAATCCATCTTGGCATGCCCTTGATTATATCCTTTTGAAATTTTGGAAAGCGGGCATTTGCTTCCCATTTTGTAAGCCTACTTCAGGCACATTCAAGCATGCCAAATTGACAACAAAATAGGGGCTGCAAACTTTGCAGTAGAATTAGGAAGCTCTACATTTTAGACATTAATATCCATTGAAAGGAATACAAATGAATGACCAAACAAATGACCAAATCAACGACAACACAAGTTCAAAATCGGTGGGTGATTGGGTGGCCGAAGATTTTCGAAGGGCAGCCGTATTCACAAGATACGGAATTGACTTTTGTTGTGCAGGTGCGACCACTCTAGAACAGGCCTGTAACAAACGCGGTGTAGCTTCCCAGACCGTTATCAGCGATTTACTGGCGAGTACTAGAGACAAATCTGCTCCCACAAAAAATCCCTCGAACTGGAAACTTGGCTTTTTGGTGGAGTATATTTTGCAGACTCATCATGTGTATGTGCGGGAATCACTACCTGTTTTGTCGATGTATCTGGAAAAAATCGCCCGTGTTCATGGAACTAATCATCCTGAACTTACCGAGGTCCTATCCCTTTTTCAGCAAATAGCTTCGGAACTCAGTACCCACATGGCCAAAGAAGAAAATGTGCTTTTCCCCTATATTCAGAAAATGGAAGCAGGGAGCTTAAATAGTTCCCCAGATGTCACCTGTTTTGAAAGCGTAACCAAGCCAATTGGAGTGATGCACAGTGATCATGAGTTGGTCGGTGATCTGCTTAAAAAAATTGCAGCGTTAACCTCTGATTTCACCCCTCCCGAAGATGGATGTAACACTTATCGAGCTGCCTTTGCCAAGTTACAGGAATTTCAAGATGACCTCCATGAGCATATTCATCTGGAGAGCAACATTCTCTTTCCAAAGTCCATCGATCTCGAAAATAAGCTTGCTCTTAGTTCGGCCCAGTAGTTTGTTCTATTTGATTTTTGTTCCTTGTTGCCCGTCGTTTATTGAGTCGAGTGTCAGAAAGCGGGCAATACTTACCCTTCTTGGAATCTCTCGTTCCAGCCTACTTCTCTAATTCCACTAACAGCATGAAATTCTAAACCTGAACTTCTTGATCCAGATCACAATTGTGTTTTCTGAGTTTGAATTCAGGCTAACCCCGCCGTACAATCTGTCTGCATAGAAAAGCCATATGGATTCTTTAAAGACAGGCTAGATGTATGAATTTGAGAAGGAAAATAGACCCACACGCAGTGCAGCCCGCTTCATTGAATCGAAAAAATCGGCACAGTCTTTGTGTTCTATTTGGCCTCATAGTTCTGTTTACTATGGGAAATTTGAAGGCTCAGACACTTCAAGCTTATTGGCCCACGGCAAATGGTGGAGGCGGCTTTGCCTATGACATTGGGGATTATGGGAATAACTTAAACATGAATGGTGCAACCTGGTTACCCGGAAATGAAATGATCGATTTCAACGGCAGTGCCTTCCTTGATGCGCCACCAAGTGGCTCACTCAATATTAGCTCGACAATCACAATATTAGCCTGGGTTAAATTGAATTCCATCGGAGCCACTCAAGCCATTGTAACAAAGGAAGATGGCACGGGTTCGAATTACAACTTTTACGTTAAACCAGATGGAAAATTGGCTTTCAAATTTACCAATACAGGCGCAAATATTTGGAGTATCAATGGAATAGCATTATCAAGTAATATTCTTTACCATGTTGGTGTTAAGTATATAAACGGAACAGCACCCACATTTTTTATCAACGGTACATCCTATACACCTATTAATGAAGGAGGATCCGTCCTAGCTCTTCAGCCCAACTCCGCATCTTTAAAAATTGGCAAAGATTCCACTGGAAATTATCTCTCTGGCAGCATTGGACATATTCGTCTCTATAACTCAGGCTTGACCAATAGTGCAATTGATAGTATCAGACTTTCCGAACAATCAGCTGTCAATGGAACTCCAGAACTCAATAGCTATTGGAAAATGAATGAGGGCAGTGGTACTAATGTTTCGGATTCAATGCCTGCCAATAATTACATGACTGCCACAGGTGGTTATAACTGGTACACCTTATCGCAAGCTATCCAATTTGACGGAACTAGTGCATATCTTCAAGGTTCAAACAATCCAAGTCTGGATATTGTTGGTTCTATCTCAATCACAGCCTGGATACGTTTAAATAATTTGGGCGGCAATCCTCAAACAATTCTTTCCAAAAACAATGGCTCGCAATCAAACTACCAGCTTTCGGTGAGTCCTAGCGGTAAACTTCGTTTCGAATTTGGGGCTGGAAACTCATGGGAAAATAGTTCCACCTTTCTGGCTCCTGGAACTTGGTATCATGTCGCCCTACTCTATACAGGAAGCGCCGCTCCGCTTTTCTATATCAATGGAAGTCAGGAAGCTTCCAGCAATATGGCTGGCGGCCTAGGTCCTTTACCAATCAACACTGCCAGTCTTAGAATCGGTAAGGACAATGCTGGTAACTACTTCAATGGTTACATCGGTCATTTGCGATTGTATAAAAGAATTTTGAGCAGTACCGTTATCAATCAAATTAAAACTAATGAACAGTCATTAGTAGCAGTTAACCCTTCACCACTCGTTGCCTATTGGAGAATGATGGAAGGTTCGGGCTCTATGGTCAGTGATTCAACTGCGAATGCAGCAAATTTAACAGCCTACAGTGGATACTCATGGCCGGGAGGAAGCCAATCCATCCGTTTAACTGGCGGTGCTTATTTAAACATGGCGGCAATTCCTGCGCTTAACCTGACCAATGCTATAAGCATCTCCACTTGGGTTAAGCTTGACGATGCCAACCAAAACCAAACTGTTCTGTCAAAGGAAAGCGGTGGTAATCTCAACTATGAATTAATCATTTCTGGTGCTCAGTTAACCTTTCAATTCATGAGTTCAGGCGGCCACTCCTGGACCAACAATTCAATGACACTCACGAGCGGTGTTTGGCATCATATTGCTGTAACATACTTGGGGACGGGAAGCCCGAAAATGTATATAAACGGTACCGATGTTTCTCCATCGAATAATCCAAGCGGATTTCCCATGGTATCGAATAATGAGCCATTAAAAATAGGAACTAATAGTTCTGGATATAATTTTAGCGGTAACATCGGGCACCTACGAATTTATTCAACAGAACTCACTGCGGCAGCAATTGAAGCTTTAAGAATCAGTGAACAAAGCCTTTTTATCAACCCACCCCCCTTAGCTGCCTATTGGCCAATGAATGAAGGCAGCGGGTCAGTGGCCAG
>JBBQAD010000459.1:0-3025 GCA_038315885.1 Fibrobacteria bacterium
GGACCAACAAGTGCGACGTGCTCTCCCTTAAAGATGCGGAGATTGAGAGCATCCAAGGCCTTTCTCATGGGTTGAGTGGCAATCTTTTGGGTCTTTTTAAAGTCTTCTGCATCAAAACTATCTGACTGTAACTCTGATTTCCCCTTGGGTTTAGGTCCTCTCACCGGATAGCTGAATTCAACATTCTTAAATTCAATTTCACCTTGAACTTTCCAATGGGTAGGTAATCCTTCGTTCTGTTCACTGTCGGGACAATTGGCGATTTCACCTAGGGAACGAAGTGCATCTCTGCCCATCACCCAGCGATCCAGGCTGCCCACAATGGAATTAATGAAGTTATTGATTCTATCGAAATAGCCGATGAAAAGGGTAACTTCACCCAGGCTTAGCAAAGGAGGCTCTTTCATGGCGGCCAAGCTGGCAACCACCAAAATGATAACTCCTAAAAATTGACCCACTCCCCAGATGCCTGCCGAGAAAGTGCTTAGGCTGTAATCGAGTTCTACTCCGACATCGCGCCAGAGCTGATTTTGTTCTTCTACTTTTGCGAGCTCCACCTCTTCTTCAGCGTGGGCTCGGGCTAGTCGAACCGTCTGTAACATTCCTGTAACACTGGTGGATAGTTTTTCATTGGCCTTGCGCATCATCTCCTGATTTGACTGTAGGCGGCCCGTCATAAAACGGTTAATCAGCGAAAAGAGCGGCAAAGCCACCAGCAAGAACATTGTAATCCGGGGCTCTTTGATCATACAGATCAAAATCATGAAAAATCCTACGATGGACGAAAGTGCCAATGATTCAGTTACAAATTGGCCCAACTGGTTTAGCCTATCGACATCTAGCATGATTTTGCTAAACAATTTTCCCGAATGGGTTCTGTCGTAATATCCCAGGGAAAGCTGTTGCAGACGCAGGCATAAAAAGGAACGCATGTTGCGCGAAATCGTGCGCAGCACCTTGGAGCGTTCCAAATGATACAATCGATTGAAAATAAAATTAGAGGCGATGGTCAATAAAATCGCCCCAGCCAACAAAAACAAAAGATGGGGGTTTTTCTGAGGGATGGCTTTATCGATGGCAATACTGATACAATAAGGGATGACCAACAAAGCCGAATGTTTAATCACCCCATAGGTCATGGCCAAGGTTAAGCGCCATCGGTAGGGTTTAAAGAGGGAAAAATAGGTTCTTAGTTTCGATAGATCTTTAAAACGCAAACTCGATTCGAGCAGTTGCATATCACTCGCGAAAACATCGATTTTTTCAGAATTTTTTGTCATGGATGCAATGATTGTACAACTTTAGAATGGAGATTTCTAAAGGGATTTCCTCTTTCTTTCAACTTAGTTGCGTTTGTTTTTCATTCGTTTATTGTTGATAAAATCATTTTCAACAGTGTAAAAACACTCAGTCAAGCTCTTGAAGTGAGCTTTTTCCCATTTAATAAGGATGGTAAATAATTGCTTCTGTCAGTTGAAAAAAATTGTCGAAGAATTGGACAATCCAGCCATAAAGATTCCTTCTTAGGCTCTTGTTTCGATTCTGTAAGACAATTATTAGGGAGTGTATCGCAGTAATTCAGCTCTAATCGAGCCTACTGCTATTTTCGAAGCCATCTTAACCGGCATGTGCCGGGCATCATCGCTCAGCCAGATTGTCAATTTTCCTTTGGCCTTAAAGATGCCATCATCTTTTAAGACCGGCTCTACAATAACGGTTTTAAAGCGGCCCGCAGGCACTTCGATTTCCTCTCGACCATGAATCAGAACCCGTAAATCGTAGATTTTTTTCCCAGAAATAGCTTTAAGCTCAATGGTCTTTTTTCCATCTAATTTCTGACAGCGAATGAAATAAAAGGCCGACATAACATCTTGCATCAAAGCAGGGTTGTAAACAACTGTATCTTTTGAACAAGCCACTCCCTTTTCCTGATTGAACCATATATCCACCTTTGCATTGTAACTGCCTTCGTGCAAGGTTTTATGAAAGCGAATTGGATACAATCCCTCCCGGTTAATTAGACTGTAGATAGTATCTCGTACCGGGTAGATTTTTTGAAAAAATGCGTTACACCAAGCCAGCGACTGAAAACGAACATGTTTGGGACTTTCGGTTGGCAATATATCTAATGTTGCCTGACCCGCTTCAATCCAGCGATAATGCCAGGCTCCCCAACTGATGTTGAATAACAGTTTCTCCGGGAGTGGAGGCGATGCGCCCAAAGTCCGGAGCTCAAGTCCATGGGTTTTGGCTACAGTTGTATCTATCCAATTTCCACAGGGCATGGCCCAGTCAGGTAAAATTTCCGGTCCACCGGCTTTTGTAGTTTTCGAAAAGGAAAAACTGATTAGCAAAAAGAGAGTAGGGAGTGTGAGGAGTGTGGCGAAAATGGGGCTAAATCCTGGTTTTTTTTGCACGTTGCTTACAATATACGAGGGCTACGGATCAAAGTCTTGATTATGATTTCAATTTCTGGAGATCCAATCTCTCCAAGCCTCGTCTACCGATATCAGAACGGTACTGCGACCCATTAAAATGAATTTTTTGAACCCCAGCGTAACATTGTTCGAGTGCAGCTTTTAAATTGGATCCGGTTCCAACCACTCCGAGCACTCTTCCCCCTGCACTTAATAATTTCCCTTCACTGACTACAGTTCCTGCATGAATAACTTGGACGCCTAGCTCTTTTTCTGCTTGCTCACAACCTTGAATCTCAAGGCCACTGGGGTAAGTCCCTGGATAGCCTTCGCTGGCCATGATTACTATAGCTGCCGACTTTTTGCCCTGTGTAATCGGGGTATTCGTTTGACTCGGGACATCAGACTTTAAATTTCCATTCAATGTCTGTTGGATTAATTCACAAAAGTCCTCTTCAATTAGCGGGAGTATCACTTGGGCCTCGGGGTCTCCCAATCGACAGTTAAACTCAACTACTTTTGGACCTTCACTGGTAACCATTATCCCTACATAGAGGATTCCCACATAAGGGCAGCCTTCTTGACGCATACCGGTCAAGGTTGGAACA
>JBBQAD010000052.1:0-11296 GCA_038315885.1 Fibrobacteria bacterium
GAAACACTATCCAGCCCGATGGCCTGGTTGCCGCGCGTCCAAAGTTCACCTGCAAAAAGCAGCCAAGGAGCCTGGCTTAATAACAAAAATCCAACCGGATAGTAGAACAGTGTTGTTTTATCCAAACCGGTCAACAAAGCAATATTAATGAAGATAAACCAAATCAGGAGATACCAAACCCGAGTACCGAAACCTCGTGGAAGAGCAATAAAGCCCAGAAAAGAGAATAAATAGATCAGGCTGTTTTGTACTTCTTCTCGGTGATCGAAAAGAAGTTTGAAAAAGGTTTTTTGCATCAAATACTTTGCATCACTAAAGTTGGCCGGTACTGCTCATGACAATACTACAGGCTTCGTAAGCATTTTTCCCCCTAGCTAATAGTTTCTGCATCAAGGGTGGATTTTCTGCTCCGGGATTGAAAATAATTTCTGAAACGCCGGAATCGATAATTGATTGTGCAAGTTGCGTTGATCGCTCTTCCGAAACGTAGAGGGTCAAGATATCGGGCTTCGTAGGGAGCGATTCTATGTTAGGAAAAGCTTTGATACCATCGATTTCAGAAATGGCTGGATGAATTGGAAAAATCTGGTATCCTTTAGCTTTAAGAATACTCAAAAGCCGATGACTGTATCGATCGGACTTATTCGAGGCACCTAGAATAGCAATTGATTTCTGTTGACTCATTGATGACCTTTACTTCAATAAACTCTTTTAGACTGTTTTTTAACCGTAAACAAAAATCCGAAACCGCAGCCGAAGAGACCACCCAATATGTGGGCAAATTGAGAAATTGAATCGCGGCTGAAGGCGTTCATCACCTCTTGAGTCAAGTAAAGTGCCACAATCAGAATAAAAGTAAGGGGTATCTCACCCGCACGAAAATTGGTGAAGGAGCTTAAGAGAATCAGCATGAATACAATTCCGCTGGCGCCCATCAAACCGGTTGAGAAAAACAGGGATACAATCAAACCCGTAACAAATGCTGTGGCCAGCATCATTTTTAACAAGGCCACTGAGCCATATTTTTCTTCCAGGATAGGCCCAATCAACAACACAAAAGCAAAATTGGCCGTCAAATGATTCCAGTCTTTATGACCAAAAATATGCGATAGCAATCGGATATAGCTCATCAAATCCTGTGGTTCAAAATTGGGATAGACCGCAAAAAGGGCGGTCGACAATCTTCCACCGGTAACATCATTGCCAATCATGATCAACACACAGATCAGCGTAAAACTTAAGATGACTGGTGCGTTATAGGTAATTCGCATTGTGAAACAAATTAGCTCGTAGAACTAGCTAGGCCAAGAGAAGAAAGGGGAAACCAGCGAAAACTATTGGATGCGCCCCCAGCCTGAAAAGGTTATAGCATAGCGTCGTTCTGAAAGTGAATTGATGCAAACACCTTGTCCAGACAGACAGTGAAGAAATCGATCTTGGCCAATGTAAATCCCCACATGAGAGATACCATACCCTTTTGCAGATCGAAAAAAAAGCAAGTCTCCAGGCTTTAGACTGAGCTTGCTCTCATGTAAATGCCCAGTATTTTTGAAATCGTGATAAAGTTGCCGACTAGTACGGGGTATTAAAAGCCCTTGTTCACGAAAGCAGGTCCAAATAAGACCCGAACAGTCCGCTCCCTGGCGCGTATACCCACCATAGCGATAGGGAGTGCCTGCTTCCAAAAAACTTTCCCATGAATTTTTGAGAAGTTCGGCATTGACCAGAGATGGATGGCCTACCAACTGGTCGCTTGATTGTACCGTTAATTGGTCGGCAGATTCACCGACTGATTTGCCCATTTGATATTTCCGAGAGGATGACCAGTTGAGAGGTTCTTGCAATCTAAACTGTATCTCTCGATGTTGGGCAAGAAGTTCTTTTCGTCTGACTTCAGTACCTACTTTGGCAAGAATTGTATTTGCTTCTGAAATTAATTCTGATACAGTGGGAATTGATTTCTTAGCTTCCATCACAAATAAAACAGCGCGCAGCCAACGATCGGGTCGATAGGCCTGTACTCGATTTTCTTCGATTTTCAGACACAATGAATCAAATTCTGAAGCAGACCAGTTCCAATGCCGGGCCCGTGTGTTGAGCTCCGCCAATAAATCTAGGCCGGTTATGCTAAGCAGTTGACTACTCCTGCATTTTTTTCCCTGATTAACAATGCCTCGCTTTTCCAATTCGTTTCCAGAAGCCCTTTCGGTTTTATTCCATTGTTTACATGCACCTGGATGCGCATCCAATCGGCTAATCCAATCCAATATATTGATTGACAAAGAGTCCGATTGAAAATCTCCGGATGAACTGTTTACAAATACCGAATCGATACATTCAGCTTCCCAGGATTCAAGCAGAGCGTGTTCCAGTAGGGCTAAGGCTTGTTTCTCTTGCGAGGAAAAGCCTTGTGCCGTCTGATAGGCTCTTTCCAGGGCTTCTACTTTGAGAGGAACTGAAAATCCAATCGCAGCCCATTCCAGGAGTAGCGAGTCATTTTGTCCATTGAGCAAGAAGGGCCAAAGCAGCTTGGAGGCTTGAGCAATTTTCGCGGGACTATGTCCTTCCATCAAGCCCCGTCCTAAAAAATCCCCAATTATGGTTTGAAAGGGGGAGTAATCAAAACCAAATCCAAAGAAGGCGTCAAGCCATTTAACCAGTTCTGCGCTTTTTTTGGGTGTTTCAAAAGGCAGCTGTTGAACCAATTTGGAGGCATTGAGCACCTTGGTAAGGGCATTAGACCTAGCATTCGACACATTTTTTGACCCTGTATTTGCAGAACTTCCACAAGCACAGTTCAATATGAATAGAAACAGAATAATGCTGCGGCAAAGAGTCATGTATGGAAGCTAAAAATGATCTTTCACATTTAGAATGGCTTCATCGCTTGAGCGCAATCGATTACTTTTCGATTCGGATAGAAAAGGTAAAATCGGAGCAGCAGGAAATAGAGTAAGGAAGGGGAAAATAGCATGGCAGTGTATTCAATTCTTGATTTCGGAGCCAAGGGAGATGGGAATTTTAATAACGCCCAGGCGATTCAGTCAGCCATCGACACCTGTCATCAAAATGGAGGTGGTACAGTTGTAATTCCCTCACCTCATATTTTTTTAAGCGGCTCCATTGTGCTTAAGAGTCTGGTCGAATTACATCTAGAACGCGGTGCCACCTTACTGGCAAGCCCTAATAGCGAAGATTACACTCACACCGCCTTTCCACCCGAAAGAACTCATCCTGAATCTCAAAAAAAAGTCTTTATCTATGCCCTAAATTGTAAAAATCTCGCGATTGCCGGCAGCGGAGTAATTGACGGCGATGCCCATAAATTTATGACTGAAGAGCTGGACTATATCTATCGCGGTAATCCCTGGCGACCTGCCTTGATCTGTTTTGTCGGATGTACCCAGGTCAACTTCAACACTGTTACTCTACGCAACGCAGCCAATTGGGCCCTGCATTTATCTGGCTGCGAAGATGTGCACATAGAAGGAATCCGTATTCTCAATGACTTAAAGGTTCCCAATTGCGATGGAATCGACCCCGACCATTGCCGCAATGTGCGCATTGCCAATTGTCACATCGAAGCAGGAGATGATTGTATCGTTCTCAAAAACCATCCCTTGTATGACATGTACGGCCCCACTGAAAACATTACCGTTACGGGATGCACATTGATTTCGACCTCCTCCGCCATTAAAATCGGAACTGAGAGTGTCGATGATTTTCGCAATATTGTTATTGATTCCTGTACCATTCAGAACAGTAACAGAGCCCTTTCGATTCAGCTGCGCGATAAAGGTAATGTCGAGCGGGTGCGATTTTCCAATTGCAGCATTGAAACCCGCCGTTTCTATCCGGGTTGGTGGGGCACCGCTGAAGCCATCTATATCACGGCCATACCTAGAAATGCTGAAACCAAGGTCGGGAAAATCAGCGATATCAGTTTTCACCATATCACTTGTAAAGGTGAAAACGGTGTTTTTGTATATGCCGAAGATCCCGATAGGATTGAAGAAATTGTTTTCGACCAGGTTCGTGTGGAGCTGACCAAGACCAGCAAATGGGAAGGCGGCCATTATGATTTGCGTCCATGTGAAGGAGAACCAAAACTCAGTAAAGCGAGCCCCGGATTTTATCTGCAAAATGCCAACGATGTATCACTGGTCAATTGTCGGGTACGTTGGAATCAGACAATGGAAGGTCATATTGCCCCTGCCCTGGAAGCCCATGGGGTTCGCAAGTTAAAGTTGCAAGGTTTTGACGGAATCGCCTCTGCGCCCGGAAAAATAAATGATCAACTGATCGACTAAATAACTGAGCCGCGACCAGCTGACATGAGTGAACATTCTATTCAAAATCGCTATCCCTACCGGCAAATAAAACTGGAGGGTGAAAAGGCATGCGGTTATTTTGAAACACGGCCAGCCAGCTTTGAAAGTTTTACAACAAGCCATATGGAAGCCGAAGAATTGGAATTTTTTCTTTCCCAGGGATGGAGAAAATTCGGACCCTACTTTTTCAAACCTAAATGTCGCAATTGTAACGCCTGTATTCCACTTCGAGTACTGACTCATCAATTTCAGACCAATAAAAATCAGCGGCGCATCATTAAGAAAAATTTGGATACTATCGTGCGCTTTCAACCTCTCGAATATCGCGAAGAAATATTTGAAGTGTTCAAGGAGCATTCACTAACTCGCTTCAACCAACTGAATTCACTGGAAGATTTCTTCTTTTCCTTTTATGATTGTCCCTGTCCAGCGCTTCAATCTGAATATTTTATTGATAACAAGCTGGTTGCGGTCGGGTTTTTGGATATCTCCAGCAAAGGCATCAGTTCCGTTTATTTTTCATATCGCAAGGGTTATAGCGAGTATCAATTGGGGCACTTTAGTGCCATTTCAGAAATTCAGTATGCCAAATCGCTTTCTCTACCCTACTACTATCTGGGATATACAATTCGCGAAAAAGCTTCAATGGCCTATAAGCAGAGTTACAAACCTTACGAAATTTTTGACTGGTCTAGCCGAGCATGGACTGCTGACTCAGCCCAGCCCTTTTCTAAGAGTTCACCCAAACCTGAAGGATGAACGGAACTAACTTGCATGGCCTTTTGCAAGGATAACTGATTGCCAACAAATATAACACTACGCCGTGCGCGAGTTACAGCTGTATAAATAATTTCTCGTGACAACAAGGGAGAATCAGGGGGAGCAAGACAAAGTAATACAGAATCAAACTCTGAGCCTTGAGCTTTGTGCACCGTAAGACAATAGGCTTCTTCCCAATGGGGCAAGGCGGCAATCGGCAGTGCTATAAAATGCTTTGCTCGAGGGAATAATGCATAAAAACCTGTATCACTTTGCAAAAGAATACCATTTTCTCCATTATAAAGCCCCAGTCCATAATTGTTTTGGGTGATCATGAGCGGCATTCCATGATACAGCATACCATGTGACTTAAACCCCAGAGCCCCAGCCATGAAGCGTGAACAAAAGCCGTTGATGGCATCTGAACCGATGGGTCCTTGTTTATTGATCGAAATAATCTTGGCTTGCGCCAGAATGGAGAAACATATTTGTAAATAATCAATCCAGGTTTTTTCTCTATGCACCAAATCAAGTTCAATAATTGTTTCTAGATGCTTTGGCATAGCAGTGCGAATTTCATTTAGAGCACTAGCGTAGGAAAAGTGATGCACATTCTCCCCGCTTAAAAATTGATTGTGTAGCCAGAATTGCAACAAAAGGGGATCTACTTGATTGCGATTCGAAAAATTAGAAAAGACTCCTGCATTCAGGCTGCCAGAACCCGAATGATTATGGGGATAAAACTGATTGAATGGACTGAGCTCTAACAGAAGTGAGTCCGAGTCTCCAGTTAAAATCATTTGTGCACAGTCGTGCAGCTTGGACTCGGAACGGTGATTAACCTTCAAGCGGGATACATGCGCTCCCAATAAACTTTCTGCCTTCGCTGAGTCTGCTAAGAGCAATAGATCTTGTAACACAGCACCCGCTTCGATGGATGGTAGTTGATGGGGATCTCCAATTAAGACCAAGCGGGTATCCAAGGGCAAAAGCTGCAACAATTTTGAAAATAGAGCAAGGTCCATCATGGAGGCTTCATCGACCAGCACCAGGCGATAAGCTAGTTTTTCACCCACTGTAACACCAGCTAAAAGGCGATGCAGAGTTTGTGTTGCATATCTATCCATATCAATAGTGGAATTGGGCAAGTATGATCCCAGAAGTGATACGCCGTTATTCTCCTTTAATTTTTGTAGAGATTCCGACAGGCGCTGAGCAGCTTTCGCGGTTGTTGCGGTCAAAGCCACCTCATCGGGCTGAAGCGCTTCCAGATTGTATAGTACTTGCAATAAATGCGCAACCCAGGTGGTTTTTCCGGTTCCTGGTCCTCCAGTTAATATAAAGAAGTGCTTACGCACGGCTTTTCGCAATGCCTCAGCCTGTTCTTTATTGCTTTCCCTACTGCTAACCTGAATGATACTTTCCACTGCAATTTCATCAATAGCTTTATTTGAATACAGAAGTCTTAAGAGTAACAGATTGGCAACTCTGTTTTCATTATGCCATTGCTTTTGAAAGTAAAGATGACTAAACGCTGCACCAAGAACCAGAGGGCTGTGCGGGTTAAGACTAGCCACTAGCCCGCCAAATTCACCCTGCTGAAAAGCTTTTAGGAAGGGCTTCACCCGATTTTTAAAGTTCAGGTGAATGTCTGTTGATTCCTCTTGTAAAGTCAGGCGGGTATAGCCCTGCATTTGCCGAGAACATAGACAGGCTAGCACACAGGCAAAGGCTGAGCGGGAAGCATGTGAACAGGTGTCGGGTAGCAGACTTACCATTTGTTGCCAGAGTGCCAAGGAATCCGCGCTCAGTTGTAACTCTTCCAGAAATAAAGTGAATATGCCTTCTGCTTCTGAGTGAAATAGCTTTCCCAACTCTTGTAAAATCCAGGCATTAAAGCCATTCTGCCAGGCTGCTTGTGCCATTAGACAGTCTTCCCAAGCACAAAATTTCCATAGCCTAATCGTTCACTGATATTTCGAGGAAAACTTTCCAAAAGAGCAGAACTTTGAGGCTGACACATGTATACAGAACTAGACTCACCAGACTGCATACCCCTCATAAAGGCATAGTACACTCTGCCAAAATGCAGTTTAGGTTGATAATCTCTTTTTCTTGACTTCAGCCAGTGATGCAATGCCACGCAATAGATTTCTAACTGTAAATCATAATGGTGGATTTTCATAGCCATATCGAGGGAGTCAGGCGAATAATCAGGTAAGAGATTGGATTTCCAATCCAGTAGATAATATCGATTGTCCCGGCGAAAGACTAGATCTAAAAAACCAGTGATATAACCTTGTAAGTGTGTATCAAGTAATACAGTCTTCGTATCTTTTTTATTTGAAGAAATAGGCATCCAAAATTCAAATTCGGGTAGTCTATCGCTCTTGGGAATTTCTGCCAGACAAAAAAATTGCTCTGATTTCTCGGCCTCGGGAAGCAGACTGTTTAATGTGTTCCATATGAGTGAAGCACAGTGGTCACTGCAATCCTCCAAGCCCAGGGGACTTAAATGTTTAAGCAATAAGCTAGTGAACCGCTCATCCTCGAGCATGTTTTGATAACTATCTACCTTCGCCCAGACGAAATCCATCTCTTCGAGAATCGCATGCAATGCATTTCCTGTTTGGGGCCCAGGTCTTAAAATTTTGAAGAAATTTTCTCCCGGTGTACTTTTTGTTTGGGATGCCGAAACTGCTTTACTATCCGATGTAAGAGTCAAGCCATTATCTTCAAGTGTTTCACTACCCGAAGTAAATCCATCGGTTTCATCATTTACCCTTTGCCTCAAACCGAGCGCAATCATGTGAACTTCGTCCATACCACGGGAAAGGCTGCTAAACGATTCACTTCGCAAGGTCTGATGATACAAATCAAGACCTTTGACCTTTTCTAACCATGGTATCCTTTGAATCTCATGACTCAATTCATCGACTGTAATTACCCGGCTTTCCTTTCGACTTTCACCAGTGTCTTTCTCATAATCTTGATTCTTTTCGTTGTTTTCGAAGTTTTCGCTTAATTCGGTTTTCTGGTTTCCTTCACTTTTGTTTAATACTAGTTCCTGTCCGCCCACGATGGTGAAATAGTCAGTAACTTCTGCCTGTTTTGTTTCAATTATTTCGGGAACCCAGCTAGACAAAGCACCAGCCCGGCTATGATTTTCTGGATTCAAAAGGGGGAGATACAGTCGCTCCTTGGCTCGGGTAAAAGCGACATAATACAGCCTGCGTTCTTCCATGGCTTCTTCAGATTGGCCTAAAGTTTTATCTGCATCTGGTAAATGAAATACACTGCATCTTTTTCCATTCACAATTTGTTGATGAAAGCTCAATGGTCGGGATGTCGGACTGGATAAACCTCCCACCACAAATACCACTCGAAATTCCAGGCCTTTTGAGGTATGCATCGTCATCATTTGTACTTTTGGCAAATTTGAGTCTAGCGGTACCCGGTTGTTTTCATTGTTAACGCTTTTGTAACTCCTCCATTTTTGCAATTGCACTTTTAGTCCGTGGACATCACATCCGCTTTGATAGGCTTCTTGTTCAAGACTCCAAGCAATAAAGCGAATATTTTCAACTTGTAACTCTCCTCCCTCTGTTAACATCAGGCGGCTAAGTGCACCGGAAGTCTCCAGGCAGGAGCGAAACAAAGAACTCCATTTTTTTTGACTGGCAAGCACCTGCCATTCCGCCCATAGCTTGGATGCTTGAGGGGACAGCAGAGATGCAGAGTTCAATGAAGCATGAGAGCCATTGATTTTCGAATCTGATATTAAATTGCCGATACCTGATTTGGATATGATTTTTGGAGTTTCTGAAATCGGAGCTTGTAAAAAAGGGCTTAACAATAGACGTTGGACTCGCCTCCAATCCTCCGGTTTAGCCAGTGCAGAAAGCAATGCCAATACATACCTGGCTTCCACTCCTTGATACAATCCGAGTCGACGATACGCACGATATGGAATTTCTGATTTAGCCAGATACCATTCTATTACATTGAATTCACCATGGCCGCGCCCGAGTATGCCGATTTCATTCCAGGCGATACCCTTATTTTTGAGCTTGAGTATTTCCTGGGCTATCCATTTGGCATAGCCGCTTCTGATCTCCGCAACGGTACTTAATTGGCGAGCATCCCATAAAAAAATCGGGCTTGATTCTTTCAGTTTAAAGTGATGAGAATCTGTTCCAATTCTAAGCTCACGATAGCCAATTTCAGTTCCAGGAATGGTAAATGCTCGCCCATCCTGATCTTGATTGGAAAACCAATGATTCTCTGCAGTACTTGGCTTTTTAAATAAGTGATTGAAGGCTTTGATCATAATTTCACTGGATCGATAGTTCATATCCAGGGAAAGAAGCACTCCTTTCTTTTCGATCCAGGCTCGGGCCTCGAAGTAGGTGAATATGTCAGCCCCTCTGAAACGATAAATGGCCTGCTTGGGATCCCCTATCAGAAATAGTCGGCTCGGTTGCATATCGCCA
The DNA here is from genome assembly GCA_038315885.1 of Fibrobacteria bacterium. Classification (GTDB taxonomy): domain Bacteria; phylum Fibrobacterota; class Fibrobacteria; order UBA11236; family JBBQAD01; genus JBBQAD01. Next base: position 9,584 of record JBBQAD010000052.1, read on the forward strand.
TAGATACACTGTAAAATGTCCCATTGCTTGATATCGGTATCCTGAAATTCATCAACAATTGCGACGGGAAATCGCTTTCTCAACTTCTGAATCAATAGATTTTTGTTTGGAGATGCGTAAAGTGCATTTCGTAATTTCGTGATCAAATCGTCGAAAGAAAATAAAGCTTTTGAATCTTTTTTTTCTTGAGCTCGCCTTTGCAAATCGCGAGCTAATGTTCCAAAACAAGCTGAAATGATATGCTCCGCAGTTTGACTTATGCTATCCAAGGCCACGATCAATTTGTTCAAAACGGGAAAAATATCGGCTACATCTGCTTCACTAAGCTTGTCGCGCAAAAAAGAAAATCCAGATTTTTTTAATTTCTCCTTGGTTGAAGAATTTTCTTGCAAGGCCTGCGTGAGACGAGTCCAACGAAGCGCGTAGACTGTAATCTCGTCTCGGTCTAGCTTGCCTTCTCCAAAAAGCTCTTCTTCAAGCGCAAAGGCGATAAGCGGTTTTAGAACATTATTAACATTCGCCTTGCGGGTTTTTCCATTCATTTTAATATTGGGATATGCACTCAAAATATCACTTGATTCAAGAGAATCTCCGGCCTTCTTACATAGAGTGATGTAACTATTCCAAGACTCTATAAAGGTTTGCCAGGTAGTTTGATTCGCTTCTTCAGGGCTAAGTCTGGCTCCCCCTTCAAAATCACATTTCTTAGCCAGGTCAAGTAAAGGAGCGGACTCACCGGCATGTTCCTTCAAGTGTAACAAAGGAATGAGTTCAGGAAAATATTTCCATTGCTTTGCCCAGCCGCCTGCCAGACATTCATCAAAAACCTGTTCCAGTACATCAGACTGATCCACCAGTTCGCTTCCAAAGGCGAAACCTGTTTCAAAAGAAAAATCCTGTAACACTTTTCGACAAAATCCATGAATAGTGAAAATAGATGCCCTTTCAAAACCCAGAACAGCCGCATTCAGCCGCTGTTTATGTTCTTGCGGTAAAGTCGATTGAGAAACTAGCGCTTGCAGTCTTAGCCTAATTCGTTCTTTTAATTCACCTGCGGCTTTTTCTGTAAATGTGATCACCAAAATTTCTTCTAGCTCTGGACATCTCAAAGCTGGAGGCGATTCTAGGAGCATTCGAGCCAGCAAATGTTCAATTGTATAAGTTTTTCCGGTACCCGCCGCTGCTTCGATGAGAACGGGTTTATCCAGAGGCATCTTCTTAACCAATTCCGGACAATCCCAATACTGTGTTACACCGTCGGCTTGGTTTAAAGCATTTTTTCCTGATTTTAAATTATCCATCCAGATTCTCCGGGAAGAATCCAGAAAAAAATGTTTTGTATCGCTCTTCCAAATGTTCTTCTAGATTTGCGGGATAATCAGGAATTTCAAATTGCATAAAGTCATTCAGCTCTCGGCTGTATGGGTCGCGAATATTTGCGCCGATTTTCTCATTTTTCAAACGCTGCTTTAAAGTCCTTGATAGTTGCCCCAGCTCATCCGTCCATTGTGGACACCTTGCAGCACCCGACTTTTTACTTTTGGTATCATTGTTCTTCGATAGCTCCTCCTCGATCCAGTTCAGAGGTAGATAATAGGTCTCCTTTAAATCGATCAATTGGCAAAGTAGGCGTGATAAATAGGAGAGTGCCTCTTGTGAATCCGCTTTATAGTCTCTCCAGAAATGGACTTCCAAAGGACTTTTTTTGCCTTG
>JBBQAD010000468.1:0-2924 GCA_038315885.1 Fibrobacteria bacterium
TTGGTCCACTAAAATCTGGTGAGGGGAGACTTGCATCTAGTTTTAAATCCTTAACTGTATTTGTCTTACTTCTTGTAATTTGTTGCTGCAGAATCCAATTATACACTGCACTACAACCGGTACTGTGACAGACAAGCTGAGGGAAAAATGATGGAGCATTTTTGCTAGAATCATGATTATTTGAAAGAGTATTTTTTAAAAATTGTTTTTTGGAATAATTCTGAATGTAATCGACAGCAGAATTAAGGGCATCACCGTAATCATTAAAATCTTTGATGTCACCAGGTTCCCCCTCACTTAATCCATGGCCCGGCAAATCTAATGCCCATACGCTATAACCTTTCTGTAAGGCCGAATCTACAACAGGCCCCCAGAATCCGCTATGGTCGAGGTAACCATGGATAAGCAAAATATTTTTTCGAGATATCTGAGTTACTATATCATTGGGCCAATAATGCAGTGCGCAAAAGTCTTTCGTTTTAAAAGTGTTACTATAGAGATGAAATATTTTTTTTGCAGGAAAGCCCACCTGAGGATAGAGACTCATTCCTAGCCCTGGTTCTACTGATTTCGCAAGTCCCGAATTGTAAAAAAGGCAAATAAACCCGGTTAGAATTAGAATTGAACTTGAAATAAATTTTCTAATAGCCCTACTCGTCCTTTTCGCGCTCAGGGTTTGTGTTTTGTTAGCAGATATCTTAAATCCTATCCATCAAATAACAATGCAACGTTTGAAGAAGTGCTTAAGACGGATTTTCAGTTCAAACAAGTTGCGATTCATGATTAATCAAAATATCCTAAACAGGCCTCTTTCTGCCAAACTCAGCAAATAAGAAACTACCTTAAGCCTTGGAGGAAACAACATGGCTGAAAACGGCTCATTCGCGAACTCATCGGGTAATAGACCCTTTGGCAATCAAAACAATCCCCTGGAATTGCTTCAACAAATATTCCAGTCGGGTGGCGGTGGCATCATCCTGTGGATTGTTGGAGGAATCTTCGTCATCTTCCTAATAGGGGGAATGGTTTTTACTGTCAGCCCTGAAGAAGTCGCAGTAATCACGCGTTTTGGCAAACATGTGAGAACTGAAAGCTCAGGATTGCAATGGAAATTACCCTTAGGCATTGAACGCAAATACATGGTACCTGTAGAAAGACAGGAAAAACAGGAATTCGGTTTTCGCACTTCAGAAGCGGGAATACAGACTCGTTATGATTCCAGGAGTTACAATGAAGAATCCCTGATGTTAACAGGTGATTTAAACGCTGCCGAAGTCGAATGGATTGTGCAGTATCGAATTATTGATCCCTATAAATATCTATTCAGAGTTCGTAATCCAGTGCAGACCTTTCGCGATGTAAACGAATCGGTGATGCGCGAAGTAGTTGGTGATAGAACAGTCAATGAAGTATTGACTATTGGTCGCGAAGAAGTCGCTGATTTGGCACAAAAAGACATTCAATTTCTTTGTAACCAATATGATTTGGGAATCCGAGTGGAACAGGTTGCCTTGCAGGGAGTGAATCCTCCCGATGAAGTTAAGCCGGCTTTTAATGAAGTCAATGAGGCACAGCAAGAACGGGAGAAATTGATCAATCAGGCCATGGCTGAGTATAACAAGGTGGTTTCGAAGGCAGAAGGAAACGCTAGTCGGGTGATTGAAGAATCCCGAGGTTATGCACTAGAACGTGTTAACCGAGCCAAGGGAGATACGGCCCTCTTTAATTCTGTTTTTAAGGAATATAGCCGATCAAGAGAAGTTACCAGAAAACGAATGCATTTGGAAGCCTTGCAAGATGTGCTTTCCAGGGCTGGGAAAAAGGTGATTATCAGCCCTGATTTAAAAGGGATACTACCGCTCTTAGGCTCTATTGGTGGAAAAGAGGTTAATCAATGAAAAATTTGAATCGTTACACTCTAGGCATTTTTTTGGCTGTCATTCTATTAGCGCTCTTAATCATTGCCAAATCAGCTGTTACAGTCGGAGAATGGGAACAAGTTGTTGTGACCCAATTCGGAAAACCGGTAGGTACTGCATGGAAAGATCCAGGTCTCCATTGGATAGTACCCTTTGTGCAAAAGACGACTGTGTTTGATAAGCGCTACTTGGAGTGGGATGGCGACCCCACACAGATTCCTACTCGGGACAAGCGCTTTATTTCCGTAGATGCTTACGCCCGCTGGCGCATCACTGATCCTCTGTTATTCTTTCAGCGTGTGCGCGAAGAGCGTAGCGCCCAGTCCCGTCTCGATGATTTACTCGATGGGGCATTACGAAATACTATAGCAAATCATAATATCGAAGAAGTTGTGCGTTCGAGTAACAGAGTGCCTGCCCGTAACGACGTAGAGGGAGAAGAAGACAGTACCGTCTTTTCAAAAATCGAGGTGGGCCGAGCCAGGATAGCGAAAATGATATTGGAGATTGCCGCTCCCAAAATTAAAGATTTGGGCATTGAATTAGTCGACCTTCGTTTCAAACGGCTTAATTACATCGATGCCGTGCAACAGAAAATTTTTGAACGAATGATCGCCGAGAGAAAAAAGGTTGCTGACCGCTTTCGCGCAGAGGGACAAGGCGAAGCCGCGCGAATCTTAGGTGAAAAAGAGCGTGACTTAAAGCGCATTGAAAGCGAAGCCTGGCGAGAAGCGGAATCGATTCGAGGCGCCGCTGATGGAGAAGCTGCATCCATTTACTCCGCATCTTATGATAAGAGTGGCGAGTCGAGAGAATTCTACGCCTTTACTCGAAAATTGGAAACGCTTAAAAACTCCATCGGAGCAGGGGATTTTCTGATACTGAGCACCGACGGTGATCCCTTTAATGTGCTCGAAAGCAACTCTAAATAGGCCGCCTTGGCTTTTGACTTCGGAAAATCGAAGTTATATTTGACCTTCAAGCACTCTTAGCTCAACTGGATAG
>JBBQAD010000324.1:0-4692 GCA_038315885.1 Fibrobacteria bacterium
GGTCGGGCCCTCGCATCCGGCCATGCACGGCACTTTGCGGGTCAAACTTGAAATTTTGGGTGAAAAAGTGATTTCTGCTGAGCAGGAAATCGGCTATTTACATACCGGATTTGAAAAACTGGGTGAACATCATAGTTACAATCAGTTTATCACAGTAACCGACAGAATGAACTATCTGTCGCCGCTCAACAATAACATTGGATTCGCTCAAGCGGTAGAAGAACTGATGGGAATTGAAATTCCCCGGCGCGGCCAGGTGATACGCACCATAATGGCAGAGCTCAGTCGAATTGCTGATCACATTCTTTCCGTTGGCCTCATCACCATGGATTTAGGTGCTTTTTCCTCTGTGCTATGGGGCATGATCGAGCGTGAAAAGTTGTATGATATTTTTGAAGCAACCACCGGAACGCGGCTAACCACGAGTTACACTCGTATTGGCGGTCTGGCTTTTGATTTGCCCGATGGTTTTGAAAAACGGGTTCTCGAAATCATGGATACCTGCGAAAAGACCATTGCTCAGTTGCGCGACAGCTTCCAAAGCAACCGAATCTTTCTCGACAGGGTGCAGGGCATCGGAGTGATAAGCAAAGAAGACGCGATGGCCTATGGACTCACTGGCCCAATGGCTCGAGCTTCTGGGGTAGATTATGATATTCGAAAATTTCAGCCCTATTTGTTGTATAAAGAATTGGATTTTGATGTTCCCTTATACAACGATGGAGATTGTCTCGCCCGTTATCTGATTCGCTTGGATGAAATGCATCACAGCATCAGCATGGTACGGCAATTATTGAAAAAGCTGGAGCCTGGGCCCATCAACCATGAAAGCGCCAAATATATTTTACCGGGAAAAGACCAGGTCCACAATGACATGGAATCCTTGATTCATCATTTCAAGGTGGTGATGCCCGGCGATGATCATGGTATCCATCCGCCCGTTGGCGAGACTTATTCTTCTACTGAAGTGCCTAATGGAGAATTGGGCTTCTTTGTGGTATCCGATGGAAGTTCATCCGCTTATCGAATTCGGGTGCGAGGCCCTTCATTGTATAACTATCAAATTTTAAGCAAAATAATGCCGGGGCATATGATCTCTGATTTGGTGGCCGTACTAGGCTCGATGAATGTCATCGCCGGAGAGCTAGACAGATAAAGGGGCAAGTTGAAACAGGTGGAATTTAAGTGAAGAATCAGTTACAGAATCAGGTGAACAACAGGTGAGTCAATTTTCTCCCGAGTTTGAAAAAGAAGCTCAAGAACTGCTCGAAGATTTTCCCAACAAGCGGTCGGCACTCCTCATGATGCTGCGTCTGGTTGAACGTCAATTCGGATGTATCGATGATGGGGGAATGGACTTGGCTGCCCGCTATTGTGAAGTCAGTGCCTCCCACGTCCAAGGTGCAGTTACTTTTTACACTCATTATAAACGCCCCTTTCATGGTAAACATCGCTTTATGGTCTGTGCAACTCTGATGTGTGCCATGGGCGGTCACAGTTCTCGAGCCTTAAAGCAGATTGAAGAAAAACTGGGTATCAAAGCCGGTGAAATAACCGAAGACAAACTTTTTAGTGTCGAAAAAGTGGAATGTCTAGCCGATTGTCATAAACCCCCAGTTGTGCAGATCGATTTCGACCATCGCACCAGTTTTGAAGGCGAAGGACTGGATCGATTTATCGATAGTTTGTTAAAAGAAGAGGGAAAAACAGTTACTGATTATGCGGCTAAAAAGGGAACCAAAATGAATTCCCGAGTTGAAGTGATGGGCATCCATCAGCAATTTCCTGTTCAAGGAGTGCATGCTAATGGCTGAGCCTGTAAAGCCTGCGAGTGAAACTCCCGCTGTCAAAGAAGCATCGGTGGTCAATCCCAGCAATCCTAAAGTCTCTGAGCAAATTCCGGGAGAGCAAACTAAAGGCTCTCAAGTAGCTGGTGCTCCTTCTGCGGTTGTTCTTCCCGTGAGCAATCCAGCGCCAAGTGTAACACAGGCGGCTGCAGCTTCTATTAATACAATTCCTTTTGAACCTGTCATCAGTAAATATTTTGGCGTGCAAGATTCGTATACTCTGAAATTTTATGAAAGCCATGAAGGTTACAGTACGGCGCGAAAATATGTGGGTACCAATCCTGCGGAGATGGTCAATACCGTTAAAGAAAGCGGTTTACGAGGTCGAGGTGGGGCGGGCTTTCCGACTGGATTAAAGTGGAGTTTTCTGGCAAAAAATACCGGTAAACCCATTTATTTGGCGGTCAATGCCGATGAATCGGAACCAGGGACTTTCAAAGACAGATACATACTCGAAGATGATCCTCATCAACTTTTGGAAGGTGTTATACTCGCTAGCTACGCTATTGAATGCCATCATGCCTTTATCTATCTGCGGGGTGAATTCATTTTGGGATTCGAACGCATGAACGCTGCATTAAATGAAATTAAGGCTGCCGGATATGTGGGCTCTAATATTTTTGGCACTGGCTATGATTTGAAGATTACCCTCTGTAGAGGCGCAGGTGCATACATCTGTGGCGAAGAAACCGGAATGCTGTCTTCTATTGAAGGGGGCCGAGGCTATCCCAAAGTGAAGCCGCCTTTTCCGGCAGTGTCAGGTCTCTTTGGATGTCCCACCATTGTAAACAATGTGGAAACGATTTGTAATGTTGCTCATATATTTAAAAATGGCACCAAATGGTTTCGCCAATGGGGAACTGAAAAAAGTCCGGGTTTCAAGTTATTCTGTCTCTCTGGTGATGTAAACAATCCCGGTCTGGTAGAAGTCCCCATGGCAACTCCCCTTTCCGATGTGATTGAAGTCTATGGCAAGGGCATGAAGAATGGCAAGAAAATAAAAGCAGTCATTCCCGGTGGTTCTTCGGCACCCTTAATCAAAGGTGACAAGGTTCACGAGATTACTATGGATTATGAATGCATGGCTGCCAACAAGACCATGTTGGGCTCAGGCGCGATTACCATATTAGATGAAGACAAAGATATTGTAAGTGCCATTTATAATTTGATGCGTTTCTATCACCATGAATCCTGTGGCCAATGTACCCCCTGCCGCGAAGGCACGGGTTGGCTCGAAAAATTGATGCATCGTTTTCATCATGGGCATGGAAAGAAAAAAGATATCCAACTGATATGGGATGTAACACGAAATATGCAGGGCAAAACCATTTGTGTTTTGGCCGATGCGGCGGTGATGCCAATGCAGAGCTACCTGTCGATGTTTCCGGAGGAATTCGAGGCTAAGTGTGACGGCTGAACAGAAACTATTCAATGTTAAAGTCGATGGACGCGATCTTCAGGTTCCGGCAGGCTGGAGTGTTATTAAAGCTTGCCATGAAAATGGTATTGAAGTGCCTCATTACTGCTACCATGAACACTTAAGTGTAGCAGCCAATTGCCGAATCTGTCTGGTAGCCATTAAAGGCCAGCCCAAATTGGCTGTGGCCTGCGGCACACCGGTCGCAGAAGGCATGGAAGTTACCACCCGCAGCCCCGATGTTGATGAGGCTCGGCGTGGAGTGATGGAATTTTTACTCATCAATCATCCCCTGGACTGTCCTGAATGCGATCAGGCTGGAGAATGCAGCCTTCAGAATTACAGTTACGAATATGGCCGCGCGGGCGGACGCTTTGAAGAAGAAAAAGTCGTCAAATCCAAAACCACCATGGGCCCCCATGTAAAATATTGGGGCTCACGCTGTATCGTTTGTACGCGCTGCGTGCGCTTTACTGATGAAGTCAGTGGAACCCATGAACTGGGGGTAATTTATCGCGGCGATCGCAGCGAAATTGCAGTATTTCCAGGTCAGGTGTTAGATAATCCACTTTCGATGAACACTGCCGATGTCTGTCCGGTAGGTGCTCTGGTTTCAGCTGACTTTTTGTATCAATCCCGTGTTTGGAATTTGAAAGCAAAGAACAGTATCTGTCCGACTTGTTCGGTCGGATGTAATACACGGGTTGATTCCGACAAAAAAAATGTGATCAAACGTATTGTTCCCCGAAAAAATGAAGCCGTCAATAAATCCTGGATGTGTGACGAAGGCCGCTTAAGTTACACTTATATATACAATAACCGCTTGCAAAAACCCATGATTGACGGAAAACCAGTGCTCTGGGCCCAGGCTCGCAAATCAGCTGCTGCCTTGCTGGAGCGTTCGGGAAAGCTCGTTGTCGGTATCAGTGCCTGGAATACCAATGAAGCCATGTTACATGCCAAAGCGCTTGCAGAGAAAACCGGCGCTCAGCTCTTTGCGTATGCAGCGCCCAGCCGAGAGGACCAAGTCTTCCCCGGTTTTACAATTTCCGGTGATAGAAATCCCAATCGGGCCGGCCTGAAAGAAATATTAAACATTGAAAATGCCGAGACTTCGCTTGAGACATTATCAGAACTTAATGCTCCCATCGACTGTCTCATGTTAATCCACGGTATTCCTGAGTCTGAAGTATCGGCATCCTTACGCAAAGTCATGGATAAAGCCAAGAGTATCTTGCTGCTTGATTTTGCCGATGGCGCACTACTGCGTTACGGAAATGTCGAAATAGCCCTGCCCACCTTGACCCATTATGAAAAGTCGGGTTCTTATATCAATCGAACGGGTATAAAGCAATCTTTTGGCCCTAGCGTGGACCCTGTAACAGTTGGCCACTCGAAAGAAGAACTGCTGCGTGAAATCAATGCCTC
>JBBQAD010000413.1:0-3697 GCA_038315885.1 Fibrobacteria bacterium
CCTGGCGTAGTGACGGTATCCAGGCAGGCCGAAAAAAGTGAAGGCGACCATGACCCGCAATTATGTATCTATGTCGATGGTTCTTTTATTCCCTCTCATCGGCATGCCGCCTGGGCATGGGTCGCCATTGAGAATGATACCATTGTTGCCGAAGCATCAGGTCTTACTCCTGAGCCTGCTCTTTCGCGAAATATCGACGGCGAGTTACAGGCATCTCTGCAAGCCATCCAATGGTTAAAGAGCCAAAATAAAAAAGGTCAAATTCTGCATGACTATGCGGGAATTGCTTTTTGGGCAGATGGAAGTTGGCAATGTAAAAGCGAAGTAGCAAAACGCTACCGAGCTGCGGTGCTCCCCTACTTGGGCCGAGTCGAGTTTTGCAAAGTCAAGGCTCACTCCGGTGACAAGTGGAATGAGTACGTTGACGAACTGGCTAGAAAAGCCTTTTTAAAATCGTAAACCGACTTTCTTTACACCATCCGATAACTAGAATTTCGACAATCCTGTCTGGCTTGTTTACTTGGAAACAAGAATAATACAATAGAGCCATGACTGAAAAAGGCTCTGGAATTCGCCTTCTGCTTGGCCTTAGTTTTTTGTTGGGGCTTTGCTGCTGCAATTTTTACAAAGATACATTGGGCTTGGAGGCCGAGAGTTCTGAAGATCACTTGCTCGAAGGGCAACTAGCACTGCAAAGGGCAGAATACACTCAAGCAAAATTTCAGTTTGAAGCCGCCCTTAAAATCGATTCTACCAAATCGGAAGGGTATTATGGAGCCGCCAAAGCTGCACTTTTAGAACAGCACATCAATATGTTTGCACTGTTACAATCGTTTCAGAACAACGATGGAAAAAGCATTCCCTTTTTAGGCGAACCCGATACAATTAAGAACAAGGTCTATGTGGCTAATCGGCAGGTAAATCAGTTCTTGGGCCTTCTGATCAAACGGGAAGAAAACAGTAAAAGCGACAAAAAGGTAAGTGCTAAGCAGATATCCGCCGACTATGCTCTGGCCACCACTATTCAAGCCGTGTTATCGCTGGCTGATTTTAATGGTGATGGTTACATCAATGAAAAAGACAATTTGTTAACCGGGATCATTGATTTTTCTGATCCCACTAAACTACAACCCGACAGCATCATGAAAAATTTAGCTGCCCTTAAAAATGATACCGCTAAAATCCAGGCACTAAACGCCCTGCTCGATAAATCGGGAGAACTCCTTAATCAAAGCAGTTCGGCCATTGATTTATTGGTGAGTGCCCTTAGCGGTGACCCAAACTCAGCATCTGCAGTTTGTCCCAAAGACAGCACCTGCCCGCAAATACCAAAAGACAAAATCGGAGATTCGGCAGCAGTTCAAGTAAAGTCTTTTATTAAAAGTGCCGGCTCAACTATGCTGATTTACAAAATCTATGATGGAAAAGATAATGATGGGGATGGATGTATCGATGAAGAAATTCTCGATGGTATCGATAACGATGGTGACGGATACATTGATGAAGATAACCGGGGTGCGGCTGATCCCTTGAATCCCAAATTCAAGGCTTTAAGCGATAAAGCGGATAACAATTTGAATGATACCATTGATGACACTGCAGAGGGTGCTTTTGATAGCCGCTACCAGGCTTCCCTGACACTAGATGAGCCCTATGCCATGCGGATTTTTTATCGTGATTCCATCGACACCCGAGTCACTGTTCAGATTAAGGATGCTAAAGGTAAAGTTACAGACTCGGTTAGCACTTTCGACCTTTGCAATCCCATAAAAGTGAAAGGATTTCGATAAGGCATGAAATTTCTTGCCCTACTAATTCTAGTCACATTTCAGATTCATGCCCTTCAGGGTCCCCGTTACTTAAGCACACGCGCTTTAGGTATGGGAAACGCCTTTGTCGCACTTTCGGATGATTACAATGGCCTTTTTTATAATCCAGCTGGGCTAAGTTATATGAATAGTACACTGGATGCCGGAGCAGCCTTCAAACTCGATATGGGAGATTTTTTTGGCTTGGCAGGAGACGCAATTAATATTGCCGGCCAACATGCCAATTCCTTAGGCAACATGGATAGTATGGCCAATGATGATGCCATCGTTGATGATCTGATGCTCTTTGACCGCCGACCAGTGTACTTCGGTTCTATGCCGGAGATGCATTTTGCAGCTCATAGCCAAGACCCTTCTCTTCCGCTTACCATAGGAGCTGCCTGGTTTCTTTCTAGCCAAGCTGATTTCCTCTTGGACAAAGGAATCTATCTACCTGGTGCAGTCGGTGGGATTAGAACCGATTTAGCTTTTTTGGCGGCGGGAGCCATGGAAATAATGCCGAGGTGGTCCATCGGCATCGCACCCGAAGTGGCAACATTTGCACGCATCGAACAGGCTATAAATTTGGAAGCATATCAAAGTGCGGCCGACACCTTGACAGCCCAGTTAAACAGACAGCGTAGTCGAATTTATCACCCAGGATTTGGTTTGGGTCTAAATGTTGGGACTATTTATGAATTAATCCCCACTGAATTGAGAGTGGGCTTTGTGGCCAATCATCTTTTCTTAAGCATGGATGATCAAGCTGTTCATCCCAAATTTTCAGTAGGTCTGGCCTATCTTCCCGGTATATTTAAAAATCAAGGACTGTTACGTTATTTGAACTTGGCCCTCGACTATGAAGATATCACTTCTTCCCGTCCTGCGCTATCACGGCTCAATGTAGGTACCGAGATGAATATGAATCTGGCACAGATACGGACAGGCCTCAAAGGCGGCTATCCTTGTTTCGGTCTGGCATTAAACTTGGCTATTCTCCAAATGGAATTTGTATCCTGGGCCGATGAACTAGGGCTCTACACGGGCCAATGGGAACAGAGACATTATTTGATCAATTTTCGTATCGGTATTTAATATTTACTGCGTTGCTCAATCACAGCAATATCGCGAAGCCTGAACTAACCCTTGAGAATACTTTGAGGCATTCAATAATGCTATTTTTCTTTATATTCTAAAGAAAGTTTTACAATGAACTGTCTCTATCGCCTTTTGTTTTACTTCTGTATCTTATTGGCATCATTTCAAATGAGTAGCTGTCTTTCAAACTCGACGGGCTCCAATACGGTCGATAGCGTAAACGACGCTCAAATGCTTGCAGCCCTAAAAAATGTTTCAATAGCAGAAGACTCTGTTACGATGGAACTTCAGTTGCCAGAGGAAATCGAATCGGGAAGAAGACTTAATGAACTTCGACAGATGAGTTCCAAAAATTTTGATGATGCATCTCTCTATGGTATGACTTTGCGAATCTATAGCAGTGTATCTAACACTAAAAAAGATGCCCGACAGGCCGAATTCAAGGGGATGCGACAGGTTATAGAATGGGATACATTGCAGGCCTATCCACAGAATGTTGAAACAGAAGGCTTCATAGTAAAAAAAGGTGAAAAGAAAATCATTGTATCCCAAAGCAGTTTGAATTATCAGAAAGACAGAGAAATTTTAAGGTATCTATTCGCCCAGATTGTTGCAGGAGAGAAAGCAGAAGTAAAGTTAAGTAGCCACTTCAAGTATGAGATTGGGAAACTGTCGGGAGAATTTGAACTCCCCCCTCCTCTGCCCATTCTTATCCCTACTCGCGCTGACGATAACACCAAGCGTTTCTTGAGTGAACTACTAGCTGCGGATGATATTTAATCACTTAGTGA
>JBBQAD010000160.1:0-7758 GCA_038315885.1 Fibrobacteria bacterium
AAAGGAGCTGAAAACGGGGCTTTTGAGGCGTTTTTTTATCCATTGATAAAGGGGATAACTCAAGCCAGTAAATAATGCGGCCATAAAAACAGGAATGAGAAAATCCCACACCAATATCACCATCGCCACTATCGCAAAGGCAAAATAAATCAGAAATGAAACTTTATTGAATTTCTCTTTGGCTGTAGACATCATTCTTAAAACCTCGTCTTTACTAAAAATTATAAAGATTACAGATTTTAAAAAAATATTTCTCTTCGTATTCCAATTGGATGACTTGATTTCTTTGGATATGTCATCATAGTTACTTGAATGACTTTACTTGCGTTCAGGGCTAAGGGAAAACCCTGATGTTTTTAAATTGATTTCCTTGTAGCTTGACTGCTTTAAACAACAACCTCTTAGGAGTATCTATGAAAAGTTCAAAAGGTATCGCTATCAAACGTGCAGCTTTCGCTACCCTGACAATTTCAGGGCTAGCATGTATGTCATGGGCTGGTTCAATGACTGACAAAACGATGAATCCATCGAAAGCGAAGTCATATGATTCGAATTATGTAAGCAGCAGGGATACAGTCAGCCGAGACACAATGGGCGGAATGAACCAAGAAAATCAAAGAGATTCCAAACACTCTGCCGATAATTCAGGCGTGAATAAGCGGGATCGCGGAGATTCGACATTAACACCGATGGATCAAGGCAATAGCTCCATGGATATTAAGACCACTCAGGCTATTCGAAAAACATTGATGGATGATAAAACCCTTTCAGTAAAAGCAAAAAATGTGAAAATTATCACAAATAATGGAATGGTTACATTGAGAGGAGTAGTAGAATCAAGTGCAGAAAAATCAAGGATTCAGACTGCCGCCAAAAAAATTGCTGGAACGGCAAGTGTTCGTGATCAACTAGAAGTGGCATCAAAATAGCTAGTAGGAATTGTGACAAACAAAAGTAACTGTTCAACCATAACAAGGAGACAACAATGTCAAAGTCAGTAATATGTATCGCAAAAAGCGAAATTCAGGCGGAATCCATTGTCGATAGCTTAAAAAACTCAGGCTTTTCGAATAATGACATTTCAGTTTTATTTCCTGATAAAACCGGAACGCGGGATTTTAGCCACGAAAAGCATACCAAAATGCCAGAAGGAACTGCAACAGGAGCCACAACGGGTGGACTTCTAGGTGGATCATTAGGATGGCTTGTGGGAATTGGTGCACTAGCTATTCCGGGCGTTGGACCTTTTATCGCAGCTGGCCCAATTATGGCCGCCCTTGGTGGGGCTGCAATAGGTGCAACAGCTGGCGGAGTGACTGGTGCTCTAGTTGGAATGGGTATTCCAGAATATGAAGCCAAACGGTATGAGACACATTTAAAAGATGGTAACATCCTGATTTCTGTGCACACAGATGACTCAGATGATATCGACCGCTGCAAGGACATTTTTAAAAATGCCGGCGCTGAGGATATTTCTGCTACTGGAGAAGAAGCTGTATCGAAGTCTGACAGGAGTTACTAGCAGGCTTAGTTGCCAAATTGAACCTTCAAATTTGTTTGGTTATTCTCTAAGGCTGAAGTTTTCACTTCAGCTTTTTTCATTTTTTGTAACCTGCTTCTATTTCCATTGTTTTCGATTTTCTCTAAAATAAGAAGGTACGTTCATGTTGAAACAGATTCGGATATGGATTCGATCCCGTTACTTCTATGTTGTTAACAGTATCGCATTTTACCCTGCCTTTATTAGCATTCTTTTTTTACTGGTTTCATCAGCAGCTATTGCTTTTGATTATTCAGCTTCCGGTAAGGCATTTAAGGCCGGACAGGATTGGTTAATATTAAGGGACGCATCTACAGCGAGAAGTATCATTTCAGCAATAGCAGCCGGAGTCATCTCCTTAACTGTTTTTAGTTTTTCAATGGTGATGATTGTTCTAAGCCAGGCAGCGGCTCAAATGAGCAATCGCATACTTGATAACATTATCGGAAATAAATTTCAGCAATTTGTATTGGGTATCTATATCGGAACCATAATGTTTTCGCTATTTTTGCTCAGCACCATTAGTGATTCAGGAGATGGAATTTCTGTACCATCCATTAGCACCTATCTGCTTATCTTGATTACAGTAATTGATATATTTATTTTTATTTACTTTTTACACTATATAACACAAACCATAAAATATGATGTAATAATTCGAAAAATATACTACGAAACAGATTTGACTATGAAAAATAACTGCGTATTAGAGAACGAAATAATTACCCCCCTCACTCTGCAGAAGGGTTATATCGTGAATTCACCCTGTTCGGGATACTATGAAGGATTCGATAAACAAAGTTTACTAGAACTATGTGAAGAGCAGGATTTGGTTATCGATATGCTACACTGCCCAGGATCCTATATTTTAAAGGGAACTAGCGTCATTAGTTTAAATAAAAATGTGACTGATAAAATTAAACAGAAAATCTTTAAATCTCTCCTAATAAGTGAGACGGAAACAATTGATAATAATTTTTACTATGGTTTTAGGCAGTTGACAGAAGCCGCTATTAAAGCTTTGAGTCCCGGGATAAACGATCCTGGGACTGCGATTATATGTATACGGGCCTTATTCAGACTTTTTTCATATAGAGTTCAATATTTTCCTAATCCAATTTTTGTAAAAAATGACGTAACTAGAATCATCACTTCAGAATGGAATTTTGAAGAAATCTTTACGAATTCAATCGAACCTATTTGGGATTATGGAAAAAAGGACAGAATGCTATTAAATGAATTAACAAGATTATTAGGGCAATTACAAACCATAAAATTTAATTCAAGAGTAAATGAATTTATGCAGACAGTAAACACTTATACTGATAAGGGCGAACCTAAAAGTTGAAAACTCTGGAATGCTATGTAGGCAGCCGGGGCAAACGGTCGGCAGCTAGATTCAGGGCATGTACATAGCCATCTGATCCACTTAAGAAGCCCCATCCATCTCTGATGGAGATGGCTCCACAGCTATGCAAACCATCGGCGGTCCAAATTCGTTTGCCGTCATTGGCATTGAGCGCTATTAAGGTTCGTCTGCCATCGGCATCGGCCAAGAATAATTTCTGGTTTGCATAGGCTAAAGGACTGCAGCCCATTGCATCACTGTGCCATAAGGCCTCTCCTGAGTATAAATCATAGGCGTCAATCTGCTGAGAACGCACATATACTTTGTTTTCTGCGATAAGCAATGCTGAGGCACTGGAAATGTTATTTTCCCACTGTTTTACTCCTGATGGGCTATAAGCGCAGAGAAGTGTTACACCTATTCCCCGCGAGCGTGCCAACACAATTTGATGAGTTCCATAAGCAAGTTCGGGAGCCGAATGGGTAGCATAGTTATCATCGAAATGTTCTGAATGGATTAGCTTTCCGCTTTCAGGGTCAAAAGCCTGTAAAGCCTGCTGGGAAGCGGCCCAAACCAATCCTTCAGCGAAAACAGGAGTGGAGAGAAAGGAAGAAGTACCAGGGCTATTTTCTTTCCCAATTTCGGTGGACCACAGTTCTTTGCCACTCTTTTTGTTCAGCACATGTAGAACAGAGCCTTGGCTCCAGGCTACAAATTGTTCAGAAGAGGAGGCCGCCGAAGGTTTCACTCTTTTTGTGGGCGAAGGATTTGAAAAGCGCCATTGGACGCTGCCATCTTTGGTTGATAATGAAATTAATTCTAGGTTTTCACCTTGAGCTTGGCTGAGACAAAATAGATTCTCTTCATCACCTGACAAATATCCAATGCTTATTATTTCAGATTGCCATCTTTTAATTCCGCTTTTTGCGTTAAGCGCCTGAATGGGCTGACTGTTATACTTTTTCTTCTTTAAGGTATAGGCTCTTATTACAGATACTTGTGAATGAAATTTTTGCGAAAGAGATTCTTTTATCTCCTTTTTTCCACCGTCAGCCATTACAAAGACTAAATTTCCATGTATCCAAGGGGTATTGGCGCTACTTAATGAATCGACCAGGCCAATTGGAGCAGCCCAAGCTTGTTGTACTTGCATATTTGGCGCACCCAGTGCTGGCCTTATGGTTCTCCAGATACCCAATCCGAGCAGCATAGCACTTAGTGTTACAATACCAATTCCATAGCGGGTACTTAATCCAAAAGCAGACCTAGATCCAAATCGAAATTCGAACCCAAATCCGCGTCCAAGGCTCTGAGTAAACTGCTGTAAACGACGTAGTGCTGTTTCTAAAAGCCCTTCACTTTGAATGAGACTCTTTGTCGAGGATTCACTATGTTGTAGTCTCTGCACTTCGCCGAGCCGATCGGCTTCTTTTAAAAGCAAAGTTTGCAGCTTCAGTAGCCATTGGGAATCTTGAGTTAGAGTTTCCTCGACCCTATCGGTTACGAAACCGTTTCCCATAATTTCACTGCTATTTATCTTGGTTGCCTTAAGCTCTGTAATAACTTCATCTAGTGACTGAATCTCTTGGCGGCACTCTTCACAACCTGGTAAATGGAGTTGAAAGAGTTTGGAATAGCCATCCTGTTTAATACGAGATAAGAATTCTTGTGCGCAGCTTTGGGTGTATTTACAGTTCATCGGAAATTTTATAATGCTAGTGTTTGCTTTACCTATTGATGCCTTGTTTCAACTCCATTATTTCTACCCGTGAATACGCCTCCCATCAGACCTTTTGGACAAGTTTTTGCCGTAAGGTCGCAATGGCTCGTAAGGCCCGTTTTCTAGCTGCCGCCTCAGAACACTTCAAAATGGTCGCAATTGCGGAAAAATCCAGTTCCTGATGAATTCGGAGTTCCAGAATTTCGCGATCTTTAGGTTTTAAGCCTCCGAGCGCCGAAGCGACCTGTTTTGCCCTTTCACTTAGGGCTTCAGTGCGCTGCGGTTCTTGCTCCCGTAGAGCTTGTTCATGTAAGCGAAAACGCCGGGCGGCAGCACGCTGCATATCCATACAGATATTGCGCAGGATGGTGAAGTACCAAGGTGAAAACGGTTTTTGTAACTGATAGGTTTCACGTCGATTTAGAAGCCGCATAAAGGATTCTTGTACGGCATCTTTTGACGATTCAGAGTCATGTAACCAAAGCTGGGCTACTGACCGAGCACGAAAGGCATAGCGTTCCGTCAGCAGCCGAATACTAGAGGCGTCCAAGCTGCTTTGGATGGATGCCATTAACTCTTCGTCACTGGCTTCGGATTGTTCTGGACTGGTCAGACAACTTCCTTCTAGAAAGAGTCAGTGAGGCTTATCAATCAGAAGCTACCGACTTAATAGCTTGGTTCTACAATATAAGCCAAATTTGGAAAATTGAGCGGCTTTGAAAGAAAAGTAAATTTGAATAAGAGCGAACTCAACTGGAGGCATAAAAATGAAAATTTCAGAATCACTTTCAGAATCACTTTCAATACCATGCGCGAAAAATCGGACTCTTTCACTTCGTTCACCTTCATTTTTGCTTTCGGTTGGCCTGGTATTTTTCTATGTAACTCTATCTTCCTGCGGAAAAAGCGATGTGTATCATATCATCGCCTGGAACGTATTTACCAAGGACTCCGCCAAAGAAATCGGCTCCAGCAAAGATCTGAGCAACGCCCAATTTATCGCGCGACAATATGCCCAAAGCAATCCGGGGGTTCAAATCGAAATCCGAAAAAATTGCAAGGATGCCCTAAAAGTGGAAAGCTGTGAAGCGATTCTTAAGGGCAATGTGTTTAAGTAGGCTTAATCCTGAACGCTTCAGATCACCCCATGTCAATCACAATAGTCTGATGGCGTTTGGGGCCCAGTGATAACATGCCGATGGGAACCCCGACCAACTCGGCCAGGCGTTTTAAATAAGCTTTGGCATTGGCCGGTAGTTCGTCAAACTTTGTAATTCCCGAAGTTTTTGATTTCCAACCGGGCAGTGTTTCATAAACAGGTTCCGCTCGTTCCAAGGATGCAACCCGACTCGGGAAATAAGGGGTCGCTTTTCCATCCAAAGTGTATTCGGTACAGACCTTGATATCATCAAACTTATCTAAGACATCGAGTTTGGTTAGGGCCAAGTGTGTCAATCCATTGACGATGGCTGCCTTGCGGACGACGACTGCATCAAACCAACCGCAGCGCCGCTTACGCCCAGTGGTGGCTCCGTATTCTCCGCCTTCTTCGCGCAAGAATTCACCCAATGCATCTGTCATCTCAGTCGGGAAAGGGCCATTGCCGACTCTTGTGGTATAGGCTTTGACTACACCTATAACTTGGTCGATGGCCTTTGGACCTACACCCGAACCGCAGCAGGCCGAACCAGCGACAGTACTAGAAGAGGTGACAAAGGGATAAGTTCCATGGTCGACATCAAGAATGGTACCCTGGGCGCCCTCGAAGATCAAGCGTCCCTGATTTTTCAAGCTCTCGTGTAACAGAACACTGGTATCTGTTACATATTTTCGGATTTTTTCGCCCAGCATGCGGTATTCTTCATAGATAGTAGCCGCATCCACTGGTTTCGCGTTATACATACGAGTCACCAGAGAATTGTGATCTTCAACACAACGACTGATCTTCTGTTTCAATGATTCAGGGTCGAGCAAGTCTCCCACCCGAATGCCCATACGATTGACTTTATCTAAATAGGCAGGACCGATGCCCCGACCCGTCGTTCCGATGGCATTTTTACCAGCAGCCTCTTCGCGTAACACATCAATTTGTTTGTGATAGGGCATGACTACGTGGGCAGCGTCCGAGATAAACAGTCGGCCATCAACCTCTATGCCTTTTTCTTTGATCTCTTCGATTTCTTTTAAGATCTGCACGGGGTCGAGAACCACTCCGTTACCGATAACACATTGGGTGTGGGGGTGCATGATTCCCGACGGAATCAAATGAAACACGAACTTCTGATCACCGACTTCGACGGTATGGCCCGCGTTGGCGCCTCCCTGAAAACGAATGACAACATCAGCGTCTTCGGTCAAAAAGTCTACAATTTTAGCTTTGCCCTCGTCTCCCCACTGGGCACCTACTACAACTCGATTCGGCATAAGATTTCCTCAGGACACAGGAAACACAGCTTGAATGCTGCGCTAAATGGGTGTGCCCCCGGATGGTTGAAGGTAGCAATGCCCGCCCTGTCGGCAAGCGATTTAATGCAGAAAAAACTCCCAATATCGCTGCATTGAGGACTTTCTAGAATCAAAATCGGTCTGGGAATTAATTTCCGAAGAAAATTCGGAAACAAAATCGCACTGAAGTTGAACTCAAACTCACCCGGACTTCGTCCGACGACCTTATTAAAGGTCTGCCGTTAAGATGTCTGTTAGTTACGTCTATCGTGCGAAAAAAAGGCCGCCCAGGAGGGATTCACTACTTCGTTAGCGTTATTTTTTTTAAGCCCCTTACCCAGCACATGCTGCGCGATATGGCAGTGTGCCAATTGGAAGCACGATTCGCAGGCGCTATCACAACCATCGATAATGGAGTGCTGTCCGGGTTTTTTTTCCTCCGGCAACAATGTGTCACAGGCCTGCACGAGGCCGCGGTAGGCTACCCGCGCGGGCAAACGATCGAGGAATGTCACTTGCACTCCCGCCGAGAGTAGTTCAATTTCGCATTGATTGAGCAGTGTTAGTATCTCTGTATCACAGAGTTCATTTTCAGGCGGCAGATGTATTCCCAAAACAGCCTGCAATGTTGTGAAGCCCCCGCTTGAACCCGAACGAGTATTGGCGATAATCCAATCTGGTCGATGTGAATTGGAATCGGGGTGC
>JBBQAD010000335.1:0-4549 GCA_038315885.1 Fibrobacteria bacterium
TCTCTGTTCAGACCAAAGATGGCCACATGCTACAAATAAGCGATAAAGACAAATTGATATCACTGCAAGACAAAGACAAGAAACATGTGATACAAATTGACGCAGGCGGAGGCGTAGTCAGCATTCAGACCGATGGTGATATGGAATTGAATGCCAAGGGCTCACTCAATATTAAAGCCAAAGAGGTAATCATGGAAGCGCAGACCAATATTGATATCAAGGCCACCCAAGCATTAAATCTCTCCGGAATGGACTTGGGTGCAAAGGGAACGAAATCTGTAGCCTTGGGCGGGGCACAGGTGGATATGAGCGGGGATGCAACTCTTAAAATTGCCGCACCTCAAATAGAAATTGCCGGCAAAGCTATGACAAAGGTTTCAGGAGCATTGTTAAACTTGGAAGCGTCTGGCATTAATACGATTAAAGGTGCATTGGTAATGATTAATTAGTACCCATTTGTGTAGATTGTTTCCAAAAGCAATACAATGCGATTGGGGATAAAAAATGAATCTTGGCCTACACTCAAAACGAATCATGGTAACCGGCGGCAATTCTGGAATCGGTAAATCGATTGTAATGCGGTTCATTGAGGAAGGTGCGAGAGTTGTGATTAACTATCATAGCCATCCTGAATTTGCCAAGTCCCTGGTTAGTGCGATTGGCGAGAAGGGAGGAACAGCGATTGCTATTGAAGCAGATGTTTCTGACCCCGAAGCGGTACAAGCGATGTTTAAACAAGTAGAAGACCAGTGGGGGGGGATTGATATATTAATCAATAATGCCGGAATCGACGGTCCGAGAGCAATGAGTTGGGACGCCGACTTCACTAAATGGCGAAAAGTGATAGAAGTTAACCTTTTCGGTTCCTTTCTTTGTGCCCAAGCAGCATTAAAACAAATGATACATCAGAAATCGGGTGTTATACTAAATTTATCCTCTGTGCACGAACTGATTGCATGGTCTGGATACAGTGCTTATGCATCTAGTAAGGCCGCAGTGGGTATGCTAACAAAAACTCTTGCACAAGAGGCTGCTCCCTATGGAGTTCGTGTTTTAGCCTTAGCTCCAGGGGCAGTTAAAACTCCCATCAATAAAAATGTTTGGTCAGATGAAGAAGGCTTGAGAGATTTGCTGCAAAAAATCCCACTAAATCGCGTCGGCAATGTCGATGAGGTAGCTAAAATGGCAGCTGTACTGGTCTCAGATGTTGCATCCTATGTAACAGGAACAACAGTCTATGTAGATGGCGGAATGACGGATTACGCCGATTTCGCGCAGGGTGGCTAGCTTTATAATTGATGTAATCAGTGGAGGCAATTAATATTCCGGTGGAGTGTAAAAATTTAATGTTTTAAGCGGCTTCTTTTTTCCGGCTTCAATGCGATGGGCTTCATTTTTTTCAATGCAAAGCAGAACTCCAGGCTGTAGAACCTCATTTTATTGTAATGAGTATACTAATTCATAACATAATAGACATATTGATGGGGAATAATTCCTAATCGTTTTCTATAGCCATACCAAAATCTCAATTGCCCTTTTTGGCATAAATAAACAACAATTCATTCTATGTTATCAAAAAATCCAAATTGATACAAATCCAAATCGAATTGGATTACGCTATCCAGTGGAATGCGGGCTTGTTGGCGACAGTAGAGATACCTTGAAAATGCTGATAGAAAAACTTGAGTTCAATAAAGATCGATCCTTTTTGGAGAAGGCACAGAAAGGGATGAAAAGCTGGAGAGAAATACTGGAATCGAGAGTTCCACTGGATTACATGCCCATGAAGCCCCAGGTTTTAGCGATGGAATTGGGTAAACGATTGAAAGATAATGCCATAGTTTCTTGCGACTCCGGAACTATTACTACCTGGTGGGCACGGCATATTCCAGCCAAAAGGGGGCAGATGCATAGTGTCTCTGGTACACTGGCTTCAATGGCCTGCGCCTTGCCTTATGCCATTGCCGCACAAATTGCTTACCCTGAGAGACAGTGTATCGCATTTATGGGCGATGGCGGCTTTACAATGCTGATGGGTGAATTGGCAACAGCAGTAAAATACAAGCTCCCTATCAAAATATTTGTTGTCAAGAATAACACTCTAGGCCAAATAAAATGGGAACAAATGGTTTTCTTAGGCAACCCTGAATATGGTGTCGAATTGGAACCGATTGACTTTGCGGCATTTGCCAGGGCTTGTGGGGCCAAGGGATATACAATTGAAGATCCAAAAACCTGTGGAGCGATTGTTGAAGAAGCATTAAATCACGGTTAATCAAGCGAAACAGTTTGCAAAATCTCTGATAAAGGGCGAACCCAATCGCACTAAAATCGCCTTGACTGCAGCGGGAGATAAGATTAGGGAGATGATTTAAAAAGGCAAAGAATATTTCACTGTGAGGCTATTGCGATCGATTAGAATTTCATTTGTAAATCTTTTCGGTTTGGTAAGTCGAATTGAGGGCTTAAGTGATATTTAGATGCCGATGTTGCCATTAGAAAATCGATAAATTGTTATCGATTTTCCTTCGACCTCTGAGGTCGAAAATTTGTCGGATATCCAATGCATTGAAGTGGTCGACGTTACTTTTTGATGCTCTTGGTTTTGTCGCTAATATTTGTGTACCGATATATGTGAATTTGCCAGAAATGGATTTTTTCCATTCTCTGTTAATGTCAGGGTGATATCGTTCCATGGAAGTAATCCAACCATTTGAATTGTATTCGTAATGGGTACTATCTATTGGATACCAATCTTGATCCCTTGATTTGAATTGAGTTATTGAAATAGCTTGGCCCTTCTTATCAGGAACGATAACCCACTTGCTTTTGTCGTATAATGAAAATATTTCAGTCGCTATATTCTAATAGGCGCTATCCGAAATTGAATGGTTTTTAGGGCGTATCCATTTTCTATCACCTCTTCTGATTTGGCAAATCCTTTTAGAGAAGGAGAAAAGTTTTCCGTATTAAAATTTTCGATTATTTTTATGTTTGATACAATAAGACCAGATTCAGAATAATTTGTCGGATACCCAAATGTAGCTGGACTTTGCCCAAAACCCAATTCAAGACGAAAACCATGATCTAGGATTCCCGAATTTTGTGTTGAATTATAAAATTCAGCTTGTTCAGCAAAACCATATTCAAATGGCTTAAGGTCAATAGGTATTTTTCGAATGGTTCGAATAGAATCATGTGAATTACAAAAGTTCTCATCAACTGAATAACAATCATTAGGGGAATAAGTTGTATCCTCAGTTCCACGGATGAATATTTCCAAATCATCTCCATCTTCAGAGCCGCTTATTTTTTGTATCAAGCCCTGTGAATCCCATTCAAACTTGGAATCGAATTGCCAAAGAACCGAATCTTCCTGCTGAATCCTGTTTTCACCGTGAATTTGTCTGGTAGGAAGTCCAATCTCATTGTAGTACACGGTATCAACTATTTTCCTGTTCCCAAAATCCCCAGTTTCTGCTGTAGATTCATATACAACAGTCTTAGGAATAACAGTCCCAGGTCTTTTCGCTAATGCATTCAAGTTGCTTAACCCAGAACGCTGGATGCTTTTAAGGAAAGAAAAAATCCGTTAAAAAATTATGATTATATCAATTTAAGAAGGCGTTCGAACATTTAGAATCAAACAGAATACAAATATTGTATCCGAAATGCTTATCTACCCTGGTTATCCGCTAAAACTTTCTGATTTGGCGCTTTGTAATACTCTGCGATAACTCTCCGGCGGTGCCGTGAGCAAGAAGGATTGTTGATCGGGATAGGGAAATAACTCTGAATAATTTCGAACCTCATTGATACGAATTCTTTTCATTAAATGCCAGCGATGTAACTCTGAAGGGCTTCGCATTCCCATGGCTCCCAGCATTTCAAACAGTGAACTAACAGTGTGTCTATGATAATTGGCAACCCGCTGAGTTTTGTCACCAACATGCAAGGCGTGCATGAGGGACTTATTTTGAGTTGCCACGCCGGTCGGACAATGATCGGTATTACACTGTAGAGCTTGAATACATCCCAAAGAAAGCATAAAAGAACGGGCCGAAGCGCAAAGGTCCGCTCCCAAGCAAAGCATGCGTAAAATATTGAAGCCACTCACGACTTTTCCGGCAGCAATGACTTTTATTTTATCCCGCAAGCCAAAGCCGACCAGGGCATTGGTTACTTCAATTAGGCCCTCGACTAGAGGCGTCCCCATTGTATTACTGAATTCCAAGGGAGCAGCCCCAGTACCTCCCTCGCCGCCATCAACAGTGATAAAATCGGGTGTTATACCTGTCTCTACCATGGCTTTGCATATCGAATAGAACTCTCTTCGTTTGCCCAAGCACAGTTTAAAACCGATAGGTTTACCCCCACTTAAATCCCGCAAGGTAGCGATAAAATCAATTAATTCTTTGGGTGTACTGAAGGCACTGTGAGACGGAGGAGAATACACGGTTTTCCAGGGCTCTACACCTCGTATTCGCGCGACCTCGGGTGTTACTTTCTTACCTGGCAAAATTCCGCCGTGACCAGGCTTGGCTCCTTG
>JBBQAD010000237.1:0-5927 GCA_038315885.1 Fibrobacteria bacterium
AGGATTTTGTATCATGTCTTCGACCCAACTGCAAGAATTTTTTATGTATTCAGACTCAATCATTGGAATTCCGCGATAGACTTTATCAATTATAGTTAGCTTAGGGGTTTGTATCTGTACCTGAAAGAAATTGTCATTGCCTACAACATTCGAGAAAGTGGGTAAAGTGTTATCATATTTTGCAGATCCAGTACCGCAAGCATCTAAGACACTCGCTACGACGGTGTTAGAGGCATTGTCAGTGAGGGCAACTCGACCTGCATGCGTAAAGCTTGCGAATTTTACTTGGTTTTTCCATTCAAAGTGTAACAAATCAGATTTAAAATATCCCTTAGTGGTATCTAGAGTATACCAGGTATCAGCATGCAAAGAGTTTTGCAAAAGAATAAATGCAGAAATGATTCCAAAAACTTTAACCCACATTGATAAGCTCCTGGGGAATAAAAATGAACTAAGAGGCACAGCCAAACTACATGCGTCTCAAGCCCTAAAAGACCGTCCAGAAGAAATCTCAGGCCAAATCGGATTCTATAGGATAAAATAAGGATTCCTTTATTGCTTAAAATAAGGCATTTCGATCATTTAATTGGAGATTCCATCGTTAAGCCCTCGCAAAACCTAGCCGTTTGGCTAGAAGGGAAAATACTTCAGAGCAAGTCAGGCGAGTGGCTTGAGCCGAGTTGGAAATTAGCTACCGTATTTAATGTATCGATTGCAACAGTCGAAAGAGCATTAAAGAAGCTGCGAGATAAAGGTCTTATTTGTCGAATTCAGGGGAGGGGTACCTTTATAGGCACATTCCTAGCTGAAACACCACGCATAAAGATATTGAAAAAGACCTCGGCGGAAAGACTGGCACAATCAATTTTGCAGGACATACAATCAGGTATGCTTGTGGTAAACTCGCACTTACCAGCATTTAAATATAT
Source organism: Fibrobacteria bacterium (assembly GCA_038315885.1). Taxonomy (GTDB): domain Bacteria; phylum Fibrobacterota; class Fibrobacteria; order UBA11236; family JBBQAD01; genus JBBQAD01. Next base: position 930 of record JBBQAD010000237.1, read on the forward strand.
GCGCTATCGGTTTAAAGCCTCCTATCGAACGGTGCGAAAAGCATGCGACATATTAGAACAGAAAAAGTGTATCACTTGTGTTGGCAAAACATATCGAATTGGGCAAAACCTGGATGACAGGATAAAACAAGTTCGATATGAGAATGTCTATCTATTCTCAAAAGTTACTGATTTTTCTGAGCGAACTTTTGAAGAAATAAATTCAAAATCATTTCAAAAATTAGAACTGGAATTATCTAGTTCTGGTGTTAATCTTCAGTGTAATACTTATGAACAATTTGAAACGTTATTTAAATTATGGCTAAAAAATGATGTTCACCTCAGGGGACTAATTTTCGTACATGCCGAGAATAAAATCATCAATAAATACCTGCCCTTTATTGAAGAGTTAGTTCTTAGAAATCGTTTACGTGCCTCATCAGTTCTTTGGGAGATGCCAGCCGGAGACACGCATAATCTTCCCAAGGCACATTCTATTGTTTATGGTGGGTCGATGTTAACCACTCTAGCAAGAGGCTTAGCCCATATTGTGCAAGAGCGAGGCTTTCAGTCAGTGCATTTCTTTTTGGATGAGAATTTTCCGATATGGGGCAAGCACGTTCTAAATTATACTGCAGCAAGAATATTTTCAGAAATAATATTTGAGTGTCGACCAGAAATTTTGAAATTTTATGTAACAACAATTAAACGATTTTCTTCTGTGAAAAGCTGGATCGAAAAAGATAGTTCCTCTCTAGATATTCAATTTCAATTGAATAAATATCAGTCTCTAGCTTTAGATACATTTATAGATCATCTTGAGTTTGCTTCAAGAACATTTGTCCCTTCGATATCAATACCTGGCAAAGAATTATGGGTATTTCAATCGGCTAAGCAAGCCGTTAAAATTATTTTGAAATATCGTGAGAGGGGAATAGAGCTCGACAGACAGGTCTGTATTCTAACTTTAGAAGATGAGTTACGTTTTCGCGGATTTGGAATTTCATACTTGGGACCAGACTGGGAACGATTGGGGTACCAAATGGCTCACGCTGTCTTAGGCGATATTAATGTGGAACGGTCAAGGCTGGGATTTTTGCGAACTCATCCAAAATGGATTCATCGGAATACAACTTTAAGCCATTACCTAGTCTGAACAGTAAAGGGTACGTACTGTATCCGGTTCAAATGTATAGGGAATATGATTAATTTTTAGCCCTACCCCCAACTAAGCCCTGCAAGCCGACCACGCGAACACCTTTTTCTAGCTGATACTCTCGTTCGCCTGGATAGACAACAGTCAAAGAATCCAGTTTCAATTGCTCGAGTGAATTTATCATCGATGTTGTCATTTGTGGAGCATCCTGATATTTAAACTCGAAGCCCATTTTTTTCCCATCGCGAACAATCAATAAATCAAGCTCAGACTGACCGTGTATACCCCAATAATATGTTTCAGCATCAGATGCTTGGAGCCACTGGGTAACTTGTTCTAAAGCAAAGCCTTCCCAGGATGCGCCCTTTTTGGGATGATGGTCCAATGCCAATTTATCATTTACTCCCAGAAGGGTGTGATACAAACCCGAATCTCGGAAATAAATTTTTGGCTTTTTCAATTGGCGTTTTCCAATATTTTCAAACCAGGGTTGCAGGCTTCGAATCATAAATGTTCCGGTCAATATATCGAGGTATTTTTTACTGGTAGTATCACTAATACCCAGAGAACTCGCAATTTCTGAGGCATTCCAGGTCTGGCCATGGTAATGGGTAATCATCATCCAAAATTTTCTAATCTGTGCAGGGGGGATTTGGAATCCCAACAGAGGAATATCTCGTTCAAGAAATGTGGATACATATGCTTTTCGCCAGGCCGAACTAATCTCTGAACTAGGTGCTAAAAAAGAAAGCGGAAATCCCCCACGTATCCAAAGTTTTTTTAATTCTTCGACTCCAGTTTCTGTGAGACTAAAGGGTGTTAACTCGTGGAATTGGATTCGACCCGCCAGACTTTCTGAACCACTCTGTATTAATTCTTGACTGGCACTTCCCAAGAGCAGAAATTTTCGATTGCTTCCTCTTCTTCGATCTTCATCTACCAAGACTCTTAATACCGGAAAAAGTGTTTTATTACGTTGCACCTCATCGATTATGATGAGCCCTTCTAAAGATTCCAAATTGGTTTTCGGATTTGATAAGAGTGTTTCATCTGCAGGATCTTCTAAATCAAAGTGATGCACAAATTTTTTGGCAAGTTTTAGAGACTCTGAATAATGCCTTGCCAGGGTGCTTTTTCCACACTGCCTTGGTCCTAGAAGGGCTAAAACCGGATGCACTGTAAAGGCCCGCTCAATTTCTTGAATATGCCATTTTCTTTCCATATTCAATAATATATCATGAAAACTCCAAGCTGTCCACCGAGATTTCATGATTTATCGAACCTGATTTAACGCTTTTGCAGTTTAAATATCTTGCAAAAGCAGCTTGACTTTTTCATCCCATTTCTGGGACGCCCCATCCCAATATTCGCATCACTTCTGCCAGTTCTGTCTCTGTTTATCTATCAAAACTGCCTTAAACTTGGCAAGTCATTTGCGTATTGCAGGTTAGAGGAGGAGTTCATTATGTTACATATACCCATGGGTCAGCAAACGAACTATAACAGCAATTGCGGTAATCGCGATCATAGCAGAAGCCTATTACGGTTAAAGTCACATTTAATTTTTCTCTTTTTGTTGATAGGTTCGCCTTTGTTGGCAAATAGCCAAACTGTTTTGCTGCCTATCGATGAAATTCGCATGCCAATCTGTGGAATGGTTTTAAAAGAAAGCGGCAAGAGTGCCCCTTTGGCACCTGAAAAATCTTACTATTCAGTTATTGTAACGGATGGATTCGCCTCGCTTAGGCTTACCCAATTGTATGTAAACAATATTGGGGCGATGAGTGATTTGGTGTATATCTTTCCGCTACCCGATCAAGGAAGCGTCCATGCTATGTCAATGGAACACTTGGGGAAAATCTACCGCGCAAAAATTTTAGAAAGAGCTAAGGCCCAAGAGCGCTATGACTCCATTGTAAAAAGCGGAGGTCAGGCTTCCTTACTTATTCAGGAGCGTCCCAATGTGTTTCAGCAGCGTATCGCAAATTTGGAGATCGGTGATTCAACTTGGATTGAAATTGATGTGAGCCTCACACTTAAATATGAACTGGGACGCTATGAATTGAGCATCCCTACCATGGTCGCAAAACGTTATGAAGGGCTTTCTAGCCTCACCAATGCAAACAATCCTTGGAATCCCCCGGCCAATCGCAGCGGCGCAGGCTTACAGATTCAAGTATTGTTACAAACGGGTTGGCCGATCACAAATCTGCAATCCCCCACTCATTCTTTAAGCTTTGAAAGCCTGGAGCAGGGACTCGAACAGTTTCGCACTAATGGAACGATTTCAAAAGAAAGTGTTGCCAATGCTGGCTATGGTCAGGCGGTTCAACTAAAAGCTTTGGATACATATCCAAATAAAGACTTCGTTCTGCGTTTTGAACGTAATTCTAAGGACCAAGACTTCACCCTGTCCAGCCATTTTGACAGCAATCGTCAACGAGGCTATTTCGCATTGGGTCTGTATCCATCCGATTCACTCTTTGTCGGTGAAAGAAAGGATTTAGAAGTTCTCTTTTTAATGGATATATCTGGTTCTCAAAGTGGCTGGCCTTTGCAAAAACAAAAAGAAATTACCACTTATATGATTCAACAATTAAAGCCTACAGACCGTTTTTCAGTGGTCTCCTTTAATAATATGATGTATTGGGTTTTTGGAACGAATAAGGTTGTCAGTGCTACTGATGAGAATAAACAAAAGGCCATTCGATTTGTAGATGGTCTATCAACCAGCGGAGGAACAGAACTTTTTAATGCCATAGAGAACTTTTTAAAGACTCCTATGCAAAGCGAACATCAACGACTGTTTGTTTTTCTAACCGATGGATTTATCAATAACGAAAATGAAATCTTTCAATTGATCAAGAATCACCCCACCAAGCCACAGGTCTTTACCTTTGGAGCAGGGAATAGTTTGAACCGTTTTTTTCTTGAGCAAAGTGCTGAAATCAGTGGGGGCTTCTCGACGCCGATCACCCAATTTGAAGATGTACAAAAGACAGTTGCCAATGCTTGGGAACGGATCGAAGGAGCACAGTTAAAGAATATTACTGTAGAATTTCCAGGAATTGAAAATTTACTGGTACACAATGGTACTTCATTATTTAAGGGCAGTCCTCTCTGGTTCTATGGACAGTATGCCAATGGGGGGCCAAAAGAGGTTAAGGTGAAGGGGTATCGCAATGGAGAGTTGATTGAAATAAAAAAATCATTTCAATTTTGTGAATTGAGCAGTCTAAGTTCCATTTTACCCTCGCTGTGGGCCAAACAGCGCATTCAACAATTATCTCTCTTGAGTGCAGGTGATAGCTACAAGGACAGCATCATTGCCGTTTCGGTTGCCTACCAAGTATTAAGTCAATACACTGCTTTTCTGGCCGAAAAGGGTCAGGTAATAGAAAGTCCCGATCAATCCATTTCCAATAAATATGCTACCACCGCTTTGTTGGCAGAATTGACCAAAGCCTCACAAATCAAATGGGATTATTCGGGTTTGCTGATTGATTTACCTGTTGGAACAGTCGCCAAACGATTTCGGATTTATGATCTATCTGGTAAGCTTATCTACAGTCTAGAATTACGTCATGGTCCCAATGGAAACATCTCCATACATTGGGACGGCATGCTGGCAGATGGAAGCCGTTTGCAGGCGGGTCGTTATCTGTTACAGATAGAAACCAATGTCGGGTTGTTACATAAAATCTTGATGACGAATTAATTAAAAGAATTTTTCGCTCCCGGCGCTTTACTTTCGCACGAAATGAAGGCGTCTACGGCTTATTGCATCTGTTGACATTAGCTTGGTGTCATCGACTTTACCGAACCCAAATCAACCACAAAGGGTTTGCTAACCAACAAACTCT
>JBBQAD010000403.1:0-3772 GCA_038315885.1 Fibrobacteria bacterium
AGGCTTCGTCAATTGCCTGTAACAGAGGTTCCATTGTGGCTAAGCTCTGTTCAGGTTGGGCTACAGCGGCCTGGTCGGCGTCATCACGCATCGCCATTTCAACCTGAGAAGCCTTCAAGGCACAAGCCGATTTCAAAGACAGACCCTTTGCCATTGAACAAATCAATTCGCCTAAAGCGATCGATAGTGTTCCACCATAAGCGAAAAATTTCGCATCATAGACGATATTCATCTCAGGTTCCACGAGCCAATACACCTTGATGTCTTTGTATTTGGCTGTGACCAATGCCATGTTTTTTTGTTTGGCATCTTCTGAGAAAAAAGCTCCCCGGTGTTTAGGGGACTGTGCCAGAGACAGGATTTTTTGCGTATATTTCGGACTTGAAACGGTACTTTCCTGACTCATTTTTACTCCTCCTACTCGAAACTCAGCCCTCAAAAAAGGGATTATAGCTTGGCTCCAGTAATTATCTATAAATTTAGTAGATAATTGGTAATGTGACCAGTCTTAGTCCCAGAAAATTTGAGAAAAATAGGGAAAATCAGATTTAAAAAATATTGTAATAGTTTGAATTAAAAGGACTTATAGCAATGTCATCAAGTTCTATCTCGGTTCGTCGACTTTTAGAAGACTCCCAATACCTTGAGCAAGAGGTTTTGCTCCAGGCTTGGGCTAGAACCCGACGCGATTCCAAAGCTGGATTTTCTTTTATTGAATTAAACGATGGCTCTTGTCAGGCCAATTTGCAGGCGCTCGCCGCTTCGAGTCTCGCCAATTATAAATCTGAAGTGTTACATATCTATCCCGGCACCTCTTTAAAAATCGAAGGTAAATTGGTTCGCTCCCCTGGCAAAGAGCAAGGAGTCGAACTTCAAGTCAACAAACTTGAAATTCTAGGTCATTGTGATCCGGCCACTTACCCAATTGGCAAACAACGAATGAGTTTCGAAGCCCTGCGAGACTATGCTCATCTGAGACCCCGGACCAATACTTTCGGTGCCATCACTCGGCTGCGCAACCATTTGTCGCAATCCATTCACCAATTTTTTCAGGCGCGCGAATTTTATTGGGTCCATACGCCTATCATTACACCCAGTGATGCCGAAGGAGCGGGCAAAGTCTTTCATGTGACTTCTCTAGATCTTGACCGATTGCCCAAGCAAGATTCCCAGGTTGATTTCACCCAAGATTTTTTTGGAAAACCAGTGAATCTAACCGTCAGTGGTCAGTTGGAGGGCGAAGCCTATGCCTGCGCCGTGGGAAAGGTTTACACTTTTGGGCCGACCTTTCGGGCTGAAAATTCAAATACCTCTCGCCACCTCGCAGAATTTTGGATGGTTGAACCCGAACAAGCCTTTTGTGATCTAGATCAAAATGCCGATTTGGCTGAAACTTTCCTAAAACATTTATTTGGGAATCTGTTAGTGGCCTGCCCGCAGGAGATGAAATTTTTCAATGAAAGAGTGGATAAAGAAATTATTGCCTTGATGGAAAAATTAGCCAGTGTTTCCTTTACGCGAATGACCTATACAGAGGCCGTAGAAAAGTTGCGGGCTTCCAAAGAGCCCTTTACCTATCCCGTAGAATGGGGCATTGATCTGCAAAGTGAACATGAGCGTTGGTTAACCGAAAAATATGTCGCTGCACCGGTTATTTTAACCGACTATCCCAAGGGCATAAAAGCCTTCTACATGAAACAGAATGACGATGAAAAAACCGTGCGCGCTATGGATGTACTAGTGCCCAAAATTGGAGAAATCATCGGGGGCTCACAGCGAGAAGATGACCTTCATAAACTGGAGGGGCGCATGGATGAAATGAAGATACCAAAGGAGGAATTACAGTGGTATCTAGATTTAAGACGTTTTGGCAGCGTTCCCCATGCTGGTTTTGGCTTGGGTTTTGAACGATTGGTTCAATTTTGCAGCGGAATGACAAACATCCGGGATGTCATTCCCTTTCCAAGAACACCGGGCAATGCCCGGTTTTAATTCAAGTAATACAACTTCATTTGTCTATTCATCTGTTACACAGCCCTGCGACGCATCGCTAACATTCTTGATGTATTTGTACAGAGTTCCTCGGGTAGCCTTGTAAGGGGGGGCTGTCCACCCTTTTCGTCGCTTCGCGATCTCTTCTCCACTGAGATCGACTTCGATCACATGGCTACGAGCATCCAAGGTGATCACATCCCCATTTTGTATCAGTGCAATCAAACCGCCTTCTTGGGCTTCAGGGGTAACATGGCCAACCACAAAACCGTGGGTGCCACCAGAGAATCGGCCATCGGTAATGAGTGCCACACTTTTACCGAGCCCAGCTCCCATGATGGCCGAAGTTACTGTTAACATCTCCGGCATGCCTGGTCCGCCTTTTGGGCCTTCAAATCGAATAACTACCACATCACCCGCTTTGATTTCCTTTTTCTCCAGAGCATGTAAACACTCTTCTTCAGAATCGAAACAGCGGGCCGGACCGGTAAAATCGAGTCCTTCTTTGCCAGTGATTTTTGCCACTGAACCTTTTTCGGCAAGATTGCCATAGAGAATCTGAATATGACCGCTGGCCTTGATAGGTTGGTCTAAAGGCATAATAATCTTCTGCCCCTTTTCCAGATTTGGTAACGATTCAATATTTTCTTCCAGACTCTTGCCGGTGCAGGTTAAACACTTGCCGTTTAATAATCCTTCCTTAAGTAAGAACTTCTGCACAGCGGGAACGCCGCCAATCTTGTGCAAATCTTCCATCACATATTTACCGCTGGGTTTTAAATCGGCGATAAAAGGAATCTTGTCGCTAATCGTTTGAAAATCGTCGATAGTTAAAGCTACTCGGGCCGCTTTGGCCATAGCAAGCAGATGTAACACGGCGTTGGTACTGCCACCTAAGGCCATGACTATCACTATGGCATTTTCAAAAGCCTCGCGGGTCATGATATCCAGTGGCTTGATATCTTTTTCTATTAGAATCCGAATCGCATTACCCACTGAGTGACACTCATTGCGTTTCTCCTGACCTGCTGCCGGGTTTGATGCAGAATAGGGGAGACTCATGCCCATAGTCTCGATAGCGGTGGCCATCGTATTGGCTGTATACATTCCGCCGCAGGCTCCGGGACCGGGGCAGGCCCGCTTTAAAACTTCTTCCATCTCCTTGGCATCAGATTTTCCTGCAATATATTCACCATAAACCTCAAAGGCTGAGACTAAATCAAGTTTTTTATCACCATAAAATCCCGGCGCAATGGTTCCACCATAAACCATAATACTCGGCCGGTTTAACCGGGCCATGGCAATCAAAGAGCCAGGCATGTTCTTGTCACAACCTACTACTGATACATTGGCGTCGTACCACATGGCACCCATTACCGTTTCAATGGAGTCGGCAATCAAGTCTCGCGATTGCAGCGAATAGTTCATCCCTTCGGTGCCCATAGAGATGCCGTCACTCACACCGATGGTATGGAAAATTAGACCCACCATATCTTCATCGACAATTGAGCTTTTAATTTCTTTTGCCAAGTCATTTAAGTGCATGTTACATGGATTACCGTCAAAACCCGTGCTGGCGATTCCCACAAAAGGTTGTTTCATCTGCTCCGCACTAAGGCCCAAAGCAAATAGCATGGCCCTCGATCCAGGCTGTGAAATCGTTTCGGTCAGGCGAGAACTGTATTTATTGAGTTTGTTGGACATTATTTCCTTCTCGATTATTCTGCTGATTTGTTCTGCTTAAGTGTTTACATGTTGCTCAATGAGGAATTTAACGTGC
>JBBQAD010000215.1:0-6454 GCA_038315885.1 Fibrobacteria bacterium
CGGTCTTTCCAAAAATTTTTAAGGGCTTTTTGTTTTTCGTTACACTCTAATCGATAGTCATCGGAAAGTTGATTGGGACAATAGCTTGAAAAATCCTGTTTCAAATCCTTCTTAACTTCTTCTTCGGTTATGGGTTCTTGAAAGGTGTTGCGATTGCGTGTTGGGTAAGATTTGGTTTGCTTTGGGTCTCTTGAATCGGATCCCTTTTCCACTTGCCTTTTATTGGATCCTCTCGGATTGATTCGCCCTTTAAGCATGGCACTTTTACCTGCTGGTCTGGATTTCATTCACTTAACTCCTTAAGTCCGGTTTGGGCTGCCTTGCTAATCAGTGTTAAAAAACCCGGAAGTGCACCCAAATAAGGTAACAGTTCGATTTTAACTTCTGGGTGCTCTTGCTTCGACTGGGCGAGCAAAGCGGGAATATGTTCGCGTATATGGGTTCCAGGAGTAACAAAAAGTGGAATAATAGTGATGTGATCAATACCCACTGAAACACATTGTGTGATTGATTCGGGTAGACTTGGTTTGAGAATTTCAAGAAAGGCTGAATAAATGTGGCAGTCCGGGAGATCAGGCTTTAATTGTTGTTTCCAATTTTCAATTTCAGCTGGGTACTCGGCTGCACGACTGCCATGTAGCATGAGAATTAAGGCCTTTGTCACGAGAATATACCTAAGCGAAGGAACACTGACATAAGGCCAATTGTAGTATTTAGCAGACCTCTAGCAAATTTTTAATGCTCAGAAAGGCTTATTTTTCAGTTGCAGTATAAACTCCATCCCAAATTTCACCTGCTTTGGCCGGAACATGGAGTTTGTATTCTCCACAGCGTTCGATAAAAACATCAGATGGAGTGGTTTTACAACCCAAGGCTCGGCTGGGATGGTATTGCTCAAGTTTTAGAGACTGCTGAAAGACCTCTGTGGCCGCATCCCAATTTTGCTGTCGATAAAGACCTAAGCCTTCTGAAAAAAGTTCGACACATTTTTTAACCTCGGAATCAACAGTGTCTTGGGGGCCCACAAGCTCATAAATTCGTACTGGCAAAGATTTTCCCATCACCTTGATCAAATCAAGTTCACGATACAGTATGGAGCCGTTAATCAGCTTGACCGTATCTTCGCTGGCCATGCTGTAAACCCCATACATTTTAGCCCCGCTTTCCAATCGAGCAGCTAAGTTTACTGTATCTCCCATCATAGTGTAATTCATTCGTACGCTCGAACCCATATTGCCAGTTACAATCGGCCCTGAATTGATGCCAATGCGCATGCGCATGTTGTGTACAATTTCTGGCCATTTCTCGCCTTCTTTGTGCCATTTTTGCCGAAGTTCTGCCAATTTATTTTGCATATGCAAGGCAGTGGTACAGGCCTTTACCGCATGGTCTTCCATACGCATGGGAGCCCCGAAGAAGGCGATAATCGCATCACCTTCATATTTGTCGAGTGTTCCATTGTTCAGCATTAGTATATCGGTCATGGCCGATAGATATTCGTTCAAAAGTTCGACCAGCTTAGTGGGCGAGCCTAATTTTTCGGAAAATGTGGAGAAGCCCTGAATGTCAGTGAAATAGGCAGTTAAGATATCTTCTTTGCCTCCCAACTCGGGTTTCTGACCCTTTTCTATCATAATATCAATCAATTCGGGAGAGATATAGTTCTTAAACGCATCGTTCAAGAATTTTTTGTCTTTTTCTTGCATGATATAGCGCACAATAAAAACAAAGAGAAAAGTGAGAAAGAGGGTCATTTCAGGTCGAGCCACATCAACCCATAAACCCTTGTCAAAGAGATACATCGCGGAGGTAAAATAGGCTGCAGAGGAAAATAGCAGAATGGCAATACTCCATAGCGGCTGGAAAAAGTAGGTTGCCAACCCGATACAAAGCCCCAGAATGATAAGAATGAGCATGGTTTGTGAAGGAGCCAGCCGCTGAATAAAATTTCCTGTCATGATGTTCTGTAACACGGTGGCATGAATTTCGACTCCCGGATAGTCTTCTTCAAAAGTGCTGGCCACGATATCAAACATGGATGCAGCCGATGATCCCAATAAGAAACTCTTCCCTTGATAAAAAGTGGGGTCAAGTCGTTTAGCAATCACATCGTAATAGCTGATGTAGCGAAATGTTTCATGGGCTTTACCCATATAGTGAATGAGCATTTTTGACTGTTCATCGAGGGGAATGAGAATATCGGGTCCAAAGCGCATTTGCTTGTTCTCAGACAGGTCGAGTAATTGTTTTTCTCCCGCGGAAATGACACTTTCAAGCACAGGTTGAGTCAGAGCCAGAATGGGGGAGGAAAGACGGTTTCGGTACACATCAAAGCTGAGTTCCAATTGACCCGATAAGGTTAGTGTTTCACCCGCTTTCAAGGCTTTTACCTTATCCGGCTTGTTGTAACGCAGCAGCACTTCAAAAGTGTAACGGTCGAGATTGCATTCATCTCCAGTTTCGGTATCTTGAACCAGATATCGGTCTTTTGTATCGGTTTTACCCAAGACAATTCCAGAGGCAATTTCAAGGCCCTCGCCAGAGGAGAGAGAATCCAAAAATGTGAGATCAGGAGAAAGATTTGTTATGGCCAAGTATTGATTTTGGGTTAAGTAGCCCCCTTCAAGTACATCAGCTTCAATTTCACCCGTTTCAGTTCGCTTGACTATAACAGGTGTGCTAACGGGAACTGAGGAAGGATTCTCTTTCGAAATTGCTCGCAGTCTATCTTTTTTTCGCATTAACTGTAATAGCATTGGCACAGTAAAATTTGGATAACTGCTCTCCAAGCGGCCCTCTTTGCGGCTCACGCGAATTGGGGCACCGAGATTAACATGGCTACCGGGAACGATTTCAATTTGATCCAGGGTTTTACCAAGCAGATGCAGAGCGGTTTGAATGGTAATAGTGGTATAAGTGTATTGTTGGGCACCGGGATGCAAAACCGTATCAGGAAAATTGAAAAAGAGGGGTAGACTGCGGTGAATTCCATCTCCATCAGGAACCACATTAACAAGTCCTACACGGCTGCAAGCCTGTCCAAATTCTTTGAATATGTTATCAAATATGGGCTTAGTTTCAAAGTGAGACATCACCTCTTTTTTGAGAATTGCGCTGGACTGAGGATTGACTTCTTTATGCCATTCGGGAGTCGATAAGGCCTCCCAATCGCTTTTATTAGGGTAGGCATTACTTCCGTTCATCAAGCCTGCACCAATTAAAACGGGAGATTGCGCCAATTTGCTGGTTAGCATAGAATCATAATTCAATCCACTTTGGATTAATGGGGCGATTTTGCTCCAATCCTCCTTATTATCAGCAGATTGTAACACCTTGAGCACTTCTTCAGCACCGCTTTTCCCAAAATCAGCAGTCTTAAACATGATATCAAAGGTGATCGAAGATGCGCCTCCACGAGTCAGAGTTTCGACAACATCACCGTGGTAGGAACGTGGCCATTTATGAAAAGGTCCCAATTTGGCCATGGAACGCTCATCGATGTCAACAATAGTGATACCATCCATCGGTTTTCGCAAATCGACACTGACTCCTGAATCTAATTTGGCCCGATGTTGAACGGGATCAAGTACATATTTCCATAAATAGCGAAAGTCGTAGCTGACACGTTCCATACCTTCGAAGAGTTCATAGAGAAAGTAGTGGGTGCTAAAAGCAATACTGAGTCCTACACTGATTCCGACAATGACTCCAGTTAACCTTTTCTTAGTTTTCTTTGACAAGGCCATCCCATGCTCCTTCAAGCGTCTGTCAGCTGCTTCATACTGAATAACGCATGGAGTATACCAGGGGGCAGCAAAACTGCGCAATTTAGACAGCTTCTCTAAAACGGCTCAAGTTGTGTGCGCATGGGTGCAGAATTATATTCCTTCTTGTCAATCGCTCCGATTACTTAAATTTTGCCCGAAAAGACGGGTAAGGACACATATGCTAAAAACGCCCCTATACGATAGCCACCTTAGACTTGGCGCAAAAATGGTTCCCTTTGCAGGCTATGATATGCCTGTGCAATACGCAGGAATTCGCCTCGAACATGAGGCCGTAAGACAGCGTGCAGGAATTTTTGACGTGTCACATATGGGCAATTTTTTCGTGTCTGGTCCCAAAGCCAGACAATTTTTGCAGCACCTGACTGTGAACGATGTGAACAAATTGGTTCCCATGACAGCTCAATATTCTGCCATTTGTCTACCCAATGGGGGTGTGATTGATGACATCATCGTCTACTGCCTCGAAACTGAACTATTCAAAGTTGTCGTCAATGCGGCAAATCGAAGCAAAGATTGGAACTGGTTTAAGGATAATGCCCCATCGGATATAAAACTCTATGACCGCAGCAATGATATGGCCATTTTGGCCTTACAGGGTCCGCAGGCACTTTCCTGGCTTGCTTCTCTTGGTGTTACAGGTATTGCAGAGCTGCCCTCTTTCCATGCCAAGCAAATCAGTATCGAAGGAATATCCTGTCTGTGTGCCCGAACAGGCTATACGGGAGAAGACGGAGTTGAATTATTTCCCACTTCGAATGATGCATCTACACTTTGGGACATGCTCTTGGAGAAAGGTAAAGCAAAAAATTTTCAGGCAATCGGATTAGGTGCCCGTGATACACTTCGTTTAGAAGCGGGATTGTCCTTATACGGCCATGAACTTACCGAAGAGACCAATTTACTCGAGGCGGGTTTGAAGTGGATTGTATCGATGGAGAAAGGAGATTTTGTAGGAAGGAATGCCCTACAAGTTGTCCATGAACAAGGATTGGGTCGAAAAATGGTGGGTCTAAAAATGCTTGACAAGGCCATCCCTCGCGAAGGCTATCGACTACAAGTCGAGGGTGAAGATTGTGGTTATATCACTTCAGGAACCCAGTCACCTACCTTAAACCAGGGAATTGCCTTGGCCTATGTCGATAGCCGATTTGCCAAAATCGGAGCGAAGGTGGATGTGATTATCAGGGGGGAATCTAAAAAGGGAGAGCTCGTAAACCGGTACTTCTATCGTCGAGCGAAAGTAGATTAAGCATGATTGGCTTATTGTTTGATGATGTAGAAGCTTTTAAGCGCAGTTGAGTAGAAGGCGGAGTAGTGCCCACGAAAACCAAACCTAAAATTGAAAAAAATGCAGGTCGAGCTCGAGGTAAGGAAAAGGAGAAAGCGATTGATCCCGATCGATCCGGCCTGGAATTTTGGGGCCTGTTACTTTTATCGCTGTGTTTGATCACATTTGTCTCACTCATCTCCGAATTTGCTAAAGGTAGTCGTGAAAATCCTCTGGGGCCATTTATGGGAACATGGTGGGCCTTTGCAGTTAATTCTTTTGCGGGGAGGCTTCCCGCCTTGTTTTTGTTATGCGCTCTGGCGACCTTAGCAGTCAAGCTTATTCAAAAAAAAACCACTGCTATGGCTTGGCGCAGTCCGATTTCGTTACTGTTTCTCTTTTTATTTGTCACTCTTTTACTGAGTACAAGACAATTAGGTCTACATAACTTAAGCCTGGTCGACTATCAATGGCGCGGAGGCTACCTCGGAAGCTTTCTGGTACAAACACTTTTTTTGCCGGTCTTTGGGTCTGAAAAACTTGGGCCCTATTTTATCTGCATCCTTGGGGCTTTTATCAGCATTGTGTGGGGCTTTAAGATATCCATTGCTAGCCTGGTTGAAAAAAGTACGGAAGTGATGGGCATCTTTGTTTATCCCATTATTGATGCCTTGGATTCGTTGAAGGCCAAGCGTGCCCGAAAAAAACTACTGTATCAATCTGAAATGCCTACTGACCTTGAGGCTGATGACAATTTTAAAATGAGTAACAAAAAAGAAGTGCGTGATACACAAGCTCAATATGCAATTGGGCAAGATGACCGGGTAGAATATGGGAGAAAGCGATATCCCGGCGAAGTGCCTTATGGATTTGAAGACTTGCCTGAGTTTTCAAAGGGCCGATCCCGTAAATTAGCTCTCAATAAATCCGAGAAACAGTTAGAGGCAGAAGCCGAGCTGAAAGCATCCGCTTTTTCTGCACAAGATCTGGAACAAACTGAAATCGCCGGAGAGCTGGCTAGAGTAAATAAAGGAGATAGGGAAAGAGTAAACGAAGAGGAAGATGATTCAACCAATTTTGATCCTAATGATCCACTGCAGGTGCGCAAAATGCGCGATCTCGAACTGGAAAGAAAGCGGGTGGGAGATCTAAACCGTTGGGAACAAGAGCAGCGGGGTCTGGAAATTGGGGGAATGTTAAATAATGAAAGAGGCTTACCCGAAGCGCTTCCTGAAAGTCTGCTAAGCAGGGCAAAACGGGTAGAAAACCCAAGTATCAAGCATCTTGATGACCCTAGCTCTGATGAGATGAGAACAGAACATGAAATTGCTGCCAAGCAAGATAGAGTCCTGGGAGTTGGTCAGAGATACAATGAAGATGATATTAATGATGAACATAC
>JBBQAD010000443.1:0-3223 GCA_038315885.1 Fibrobacteria bacterium
TAGCAGTGATCATGACAAAGCCGTCGATATCCAAATGATAGGCACTGTAATAACATAAGGGAGTGGTACAGAGTCCAAGATCTAGTATATCAATGCCGGTGGAAGCGATACCGGCAATAAACCATTCTTTCAGTTGAGGAGTATGCAAACGAACATCGCCGCCCAAACTGATTCGCTTACACTTTTTGTGCCTTAAAATCGTACCGAAGGCTTTCGCTATACGAGTGACAGTATCTTCGGTAAGTTCACTGGGTACAATGCCGCGAATGTCATATTCACGAAAAATGGATGTAATCATGGATTTTTCACACAGAGTTAGTTATGAAGGCTGAAGCTTGCCCCAAATAAAAGGCAATCTAAGCCGCTATTCGATTAAGGTGTCTTTGGGAATAATGACCAAGCCGTCTTCGGTCACTTCAAAACGTTCACGGTCTTTTTCAAGATCAATCCCTACCTCAAAGTAGGGAGGGATATGGATTCCCTTCTCAATTATTGCCCGATGGACTTTGGCTCCCCGGCCCACGTTTACATTGGGAAAGAGAATTGAATCAGACACTCGGGCGTGACTATGTATACGACAACCGGGAGACAAGACCGAATGGTGGGTTTCTCCGCCAGAAATAATGCAGCCTTCACTGATAATACTATCGAGAGCCACTCCTTTTCTTCCCTGGGGGTCGTCTTCGCCAAAAATAAATTTGGCTGGCGGCAAGTTCCAGTTCACTGTTCGTAAGGGCCACTTGGTGTTATACAAATTAAAGGTCGGAGCAATGGAGACGACTTCCATATTTGCTTCGTAAAAAGCACGGATGGTCCCGACATCGCGCCAATACCCTCTGCTGGCCTCGGTTTCGCCGGGAATTCGATTGGTATGAAAATCGTAAACATAGACGGGATAATGTGAAAAAATGGAGGGCAAGATATCTTTGCCAAAGTCGTGGGCAGATTTTTCATGCTGACTATCGGTCAATAATTCTCGCACTAAAAATTTACTGTTGAAGATATAGTTGCCCATCGATGCCAAGGCCCATTCTGGTCTACCCGGAATGGATTTAGGTCTTGTTGGCTTTTCTTCAAAACCCAGCATGCGTCCTTCATCATCCACTTCGATTATTCCAAAATCACCGGCCTCTTCAACCCGCACAGGAATGGCCGCCACTGTTGCCAACGCAGCTTTGGAGTAATGAAACTCCAACATTTGGTTGATGTCCATCTTGTAGATGTGATCGCCTCCAAAGACAGCCACCTGATCGGGCTTTATGTCTTTGATCAAATTCACATTTTGGTAGATGGCATCAGCGGTGCCTTGGTACCAGTTTTCTCCCATGCGCATCTGTGCCGGTACTAGGTCGACAAATTGTTCGAGCTGCCGATTCAACGACCAAGCTGAAGACACATGGCGATTCAAGGAATCGGATTTAAACTGAGTCAAAACTTTGATCTGGTATATGCCAGAATTGACAAAATTATTCAATACAAAATCGATTATTCTGTATTTACCTGCGAAATGGACTGCTGGTTTGGCTCGCTCCTGGGTCAGTGGCTGCAGTCGGGTACCCTGACCGCCGGCCATGATCATGGCAAGTAGGCGCGTCATGATTTTATCACCTTTCGGAAGGTCAGCAAAATAAGAACTATGCGAGCATGGGGCAAGAACTCATTCCAAAGATCTGTACTATAGACTGTGATTTATTCTTGAATTGGAATTTTTGGTAGTGCGTAGGGGAATTGAACCCCTGTTACCGGCGTGAGAGGCCAGTGTCCTAACCGCTAGACGAACGCACCAAACACGCGCAAGGGTAGCAAAAATACTACTTTTTTCAACACAATTCCACAGTATTGGCCTAGATGAATGTGTGGCTTTTAACAGCCTTAAAATTGATTTTGGATTACTGTTAGTTGGACAGATGGGTAACCTTTAACTCCCAATGGACTTGAGGCTTATGAAGTTGATTTTCTGGATTCTCTTTGTGACAGTAATGGCTGGAAAAAGTTTTGCCGCGGCGTGTACGGATACGACTTTTACCTTACCTTCGCCTACTAGCGGTAAAATCAATCCTGATTTTATCAACAGTGCCATCAAGAACTGTGATACAACAGGCGTGAGTAACGTCATCACCTTTACTGTAAAGTCAGATTTTACCAACGAAATTGTATTTACGAAAGCAATTGAACTTGATTTCCCGAAGGCCAGTAAACTTGTCGGAAGTGATAAAAATGGAAATCCATTAAAAATATCAGTTGATCCATCTATACCGAGTTCAACAATTATTGTCAAACGTCAGGTAGAGATTTCAAAATTTGTGCTGATCAACAACAAACAAAATTTTTCGACTTATATCGTTACATTTGAGACTGGTGCTAAATATTCAGCGATTTCAAATTGCCAATTTATTAACAATGACCTTTCTACTAATCTTGGAGCAATGATCTTCGTAATTCCTGATACGGTCCTCATAGAAAGAAATGTATTTCGCGCAGACTCAGGGGCGATGCATAAGGCAATTGAAATCTCTGATACAAGAGTTGTATCGGGAACTTCTATTCGAAGTAATTTGTTTAACAATTCCTATATAGAGCTTAGCGGAATGAACTTTGAATTTCTTGCCAATACACTGGTTGGTACAATTGATGTAGGGAAATTCCCTGTCACAATTTTAAGCAATGTCGGTACAAATCAATTCAGAATTCACTATAATTTGTTTGCCTATCGGGATAATAGTGCTGCAATGATAAAGGGCACAGCTGCAGATTACTCTTCGAAAATCATTCGGAATGGATTTAGCTCAACGGCTGCATCACCACAATTAATTTCTGGTGTAACAGGTCTCGGCTCAAACATTTTGCTTGCACCTGGCATGAGTAACTATTCCTTAAAAGACTATCCATTGATTCAGATGAAAACGGACCTCACACTCGATCCTTCAGGCGCCACATTTGGAATTCTTAATCCAAATTTTCAAAATCTCAAATATTCCTTTCCTGCTATATCTTCAGCTAGCCCCTTTGTTGACTTGGGAAGCCAATATGCGTTCTTAAATTTTAATGGGCAGCTTTGGGACGGGTCGTCAAAAACGCTTGGCAGTTTTACAAATCGCGGTACTCCTTCTGATTTAATTCCCAGTCCAATAAAACGGGGTAGCGCAGGAGAAAGAATCCAATTTCAAACCGTTAGCAATGAACCAGCCAAAATAAAAATCATTAAAGTTGAGTTAGATACAGC
>JBBQAD010000482.1:0-2638 GCA_038315885.1 Fibrobacteria bacterium
ATCGCATTCAATATCTAGTCAAAGAAAACACTTTAATCGAAGAACACGTTGCGGGCATTCCTGGTGATCAATTTATTTCTGCCTATTTTGTGCGTGAAGATATTAATAAAGTTCGTATCGCCAAGGAGTTCGTAAAATTTAATGAACGTTGTTTTGTTCGATTATTGGGCGATATGCGCTCCTACAATTATATCATTGATGTTACACCTGATTTTGAAGAGGAACAGTATCGAGTTCGTGCCATCGACTTCGATCAGCAATCTTTTGAGGGTAACAAAAACATTTATCTTCCCCAGTTCTTTGTAGAAAACAAGGCAGTGGTGGAACTGTGCATGGAGATTTTGAATCCTCAAACAATCAAACAATATCAACAAGAAGAACGTTCCCTAATTGCGCGCCGCTATCATTTCGTGGGTTCACATATCCATGATTTGTTGCGCTGCATGAGGGTAGACAATCTGTCCACCCCTGAGAAGATTGAAAATCTGCGTTGCGAACTGGCCAACTACCATAAACATGATGCCTTTCTCAAATGCAAAACCATGGGTGAAATCGTTTATGAAAACATCAAAGTGATGCTATTTCAAGGGCATTAAATTCAGCAAGTTCTAGCATGAATTCAATACATTAATTCATTGGTAAAATCTGATGCATTTCGACTTTTCAGCGAAAAATAAGTATGCCTGCACTGTGCAATATTACACTAAATATTACACTTATACTTCATTTAACCAGGGTAGTATATCCGGCAAGTGCTCTACTGTTAAATCAATGTATTCGGAACGAAAAGGATTTTCTTTTGTAGCAACTCCGATAAAGGATATACCGCAAGCCTCGGCAGCATCCTGATCCTTGCTGCCATCACCCACATAGCAGGCCTCTGAAGGCTTCAGATCAAAATCACTGAGGAGTTCTTGTATGTGTTGGGCTTTACCGAGAGGTGCTCCCCGAATCTGGGAAAACCATTTATTTAGTGACAAATGCTCGGCAGTTCGATTGATTACATCTTGAGGAGTACCGGTAACTAAGGCAAGAATAACAGAGTTGTGTACAGATTCCAGAAACTCCTGCGCTCCGGGCAGAAACTCCATGCTCTGTCGTGCGGCTTCATCATTTTGAGTAAAGCGCTCAAGGGCTTCGGCAAATTGAGAGTCGGACATGTCATTGTCGAATATCTCATGATACATACTCTTGAGTATTACGTGGCGCGAGAGACCGGCATCTCGAATCTGAATCCGTTTCACAGCTTCGGCTGGCACAGCGAATGGCTGCATCGCATAGAGGTAAGACTCCAATTTCTTCTCCATAGAATCCACAACTACCCCATCAAAGTCGAGAAATACAGCGCGTTTTTTCACAAGACTAATTGGTTCAGAAATGGATCAGTTTCGAACAGCTGCTGTCAGTCGCAGAAAATCAGCCGAATTCTTGGCGATGGTTTTTTTTAGAACTTGGGTATTGTCTACAAATTTTTCTTTGAAGCGCAAGCTATCATCTTTTAATGCTGACAATTCAGGGTTTTTATTAACCTGCTTGGTTACCTCTTCAACCCGATTCGATGGAGCCGGATGACTGCTAAATAAGGTGGAAAAGGGGGAGGTGGTTTGCATTCGTCCAAAATAACTGGCAATCCCCAATGGGTAGCGACTGGAAGCTCCCAAATAACGTGTTCCATATTCGTCAGCTTCACTTTCATTTCCTCGAGAAACTTTTAAACCGACCATGCTTTGAAATGTACCAGCCATCGCCTTGGCCAAGGCTCCGGCATCATCATCAAACAAGGCATCTAGCACAATGCTGAGTCCAGCCTGTTTAGCGAGCGCATCACGGTAATGGTGTTTGGTAATATGGGCAATTTCATGACCCATAACCCCAGCCATTTCAGATTCATCCTGCATGGTCTTGATGATACCGGTATAGAAATACACATAGCCTCCTGGAACGGCGAAGGCATTTTCCACATTTTCATCGAGAATGGTAAAGGTAAAATTGTAGTCCGGCATTTCATCAGAAGGGACGGAGTTTAACACCGAGTTAAATACGCTTCTCACATAACCAACAAACAAACTATCCTGTTGATTTTTCGGAATAAAAAAATCGTACTCTCCCCTTCCGCTATCTTTTAAGGTTTGATGAAAGCTAGCACCTAAACGCTCCTCATCTTTCTCACTGATCAACAGTGATCCGATTGCATTTCCAAAATCGCAGGAGCATCGCACAAAAAGTAGTGATGCAGCAAAACCCAGTAATAAAAAATTTCTCGATTGTCGCATGGCCATCTCCAGCGAAAATTATTTAGGGACGCTGGTCGTTCCAGGCCCTGGCATCAACTTAGCAAAAATGGCCAAATGAAGACAGATACAGAGGGGATACCAAAAGTAAATCAGCCAATTGGTGGGCCATTGATCCATTAAGCGGAAAATTTCGGGACTTAGGCGATGAAAGGGCAACTCTGGATGGGATAAGAACAGTTTGGTTTGAATATAGAGCAAGGAGACCAATCCAAAGGCGTTCCAAACCAGCACAACAAATCGCAAACCAAATTGAGGACTGTAAATTAAGGAGAGCAAGGAAGCACCCACGCCGACCAAGAGTTCCCCCATTCCGACTTGAATGGCAAATTGAAGGGGAATTCTCT
>JBBQAD010000219.1:0-6358 GCA_038315885.1 Fibrobacteria bacterium
CCCCGACTCTCTCTTTCGGCGCTGCGCCGGTAAGCCAGATTATTAGCATTGCCAGAGACCGGAAATCCCAAACCGATTAAGGCTGCAGAAACTAAGCCGTAAGACAGAAATTCCAGACTTTGAGCTCCAAAGAAAAGTCCAGGTTTTTCTGGCCTTCGATAAACCGTTAAGCCTTGAACCAGCGCGACCCCGGCCTCAAAGTGGGCTGAAAGACTTTTCAGCCAGAGTGGACCCATCGTGCAATCGGCATCAGTAGTGACAATCCATTCTCCCCGGGCGATTTTTAGGCCTTTTTGGAGCGCATATTTTTTGGGACTTAATGAACTTTGTTCGGCATCTTCTACTCTTAAAATCTTGATGGATTGGGGAAAACGGAGGCTGAAATCATTTAGTATGGAACGAGTGCCATCGCTTGAGCGATCATCGATGACGATGATTTCCCATCGATCGGAAGGATATTCTTGCGCCAAAATGTGATTGAGCGTTCTAGCTAGATCCTTTTCTTCATTTCGAGCGGCTATTAACACGCTTATCCACGGGTTAATATCTGGAAGGGCCAGGGGGGCATTGGGAAGGGAACGAATTCCGTGGATTAATTGACGGCTCAACCAGGCGTAAGCCCCGTTTACTGCAATGGCCGACCATAGAACTGTAAGCAACAAGCGAATAATAGTACCATTTTAAAGGCAAAAAGAAGAGCTTTTTAAAGACTCTTGATTGACGCGAAACGTTGCCGGGATTACTTTTCCACCCCACTTGATATTAGCACTTGAAACCATTGAACAGGCCAAAGAGCCTATTTTGAAGGAATATTCACTTGGTGATTTTCCAGAGTTGAAGAATTTGGGTTGTGAAGAACCCGTCCTCGCACAGATAGACGTAAATCCTTTAGGAGATTCAATCTGGCTGCAGATTCGTTTTTCGGGTAAATTCGGTCGCAGTTGTGGTCGTTGTTTAGAGAGTATTCCTTCTGAATACAGCTTAAAAACGATGCTGCAATTGGAAAAAAAATCAGATACAGGTGCAGAGTGGCTTGACGATGATGTCAATGGGGTCGATGAATATCATTTGAAAATCGGTCCGGATGTGCGAGACTTCTCCCTTGAAGATATGCTCCGCGAGCAACTGCTTTTGCAATTTGGTTTTGACCTGCTTCCCGATCTAAATTCGGATGGGGTATGTTTGGTTTGTAATAAAAAGCCCTTCAAACTTTCTGAGCTTCGGGGAACCGAAGAAAAGCCCGATCCGCGCTGGGAAAAGTTGAAGAAGCTTAAATAAAGAATTTCGGATAAAAGAGTAACAGTAAGGACCCTTCGGTCCAGGAGTAACAATGGCAGTTCCAAAGAGAAAAACTAACCGGGCCCGACGTGATAAGCGCCGTACCCACTGGACGATTGCCGCCCCCACATTGGCAGCTTGTTCGCATTGCGGTCAAGTTGTAACTTCCCATCGCGTATGTGGAAATTGCGGGTTCTATGGCGGTGTTGAAATTCGCGTACCGGAAGAAGATTGATCGCTCACTTCCCCGAAGAGGCTGAGAGAAGATGATTAAAATCGCATTGGATGCCATGGGGGGAGATCACGCCCCTAAAGCCATTATTGAAGGGGCTGTCCAAGCTGCACAGAATTCTGGGGGACGCTTCGAAATTGTGCTCACCGGTCCGCAAGGCATTATTGAAGCAGAGCTTAAGTCACTGGGCTATCAAGGAGGGGGAATTGAAATTCATCATGCTCCCGAAATGGTTGCTATGGATGACTCACCTTCCACTGTTTTAAAATCCAAGCCCAATTCAGGTCTGGTCTCCTGTGTTACACTTCAGAAAGAAGGCCGAGTTCAAGCCAGTTTGAGTGCCGGAAATTCTGGTGCAATGATGGCGGCTTGCCTTATGATTCTTGGCCGGGTGGGTGCTATCCCTCGACCAGCGATTGCCTGTGTACTGCCTGCCTTTGGCCGCAAAATAGTGATGGTAGACTGCGGTGCCAATGTAGATGAGAAGGCGCAAGCATTGTATCACTTTGGAATCTGCGGCAGTATCTATGCAGAGAACATTTTGAAGATTAACAATCCCAAAGTGGGACTGCTCAACGTGGGCGAAGAAGAAAAAAAAGGCCCTGAAGTATTACAGGAAGCCTTTCAACTTTTTAAAAAATCCAGCCTCAATTTTTATGGCAATATCGAGGGGCGAGATATTCTCCATGGTACAACCGATGTGGTGGTAGCCCCGGGTTATGTGGGTAATGTTGTACTCAAATTGATGGAAGGTTTTTTTGAGTTGGCGATGAAGAGTTTCGGGCCTTTGTTAAAAACCACTGACGAAGGCAAAAATTTTTTGAAAGAATGGGATTATTCCAATGTTGGTGGAGCATTGTTGCTGGGCCTTAAAGGCACCGGTATCATTACTCATGGACGTGCCGACGCAAAAGTGATATGCAATGGCTTGGAAACCGCCTATCAAATGGTAAAAGAAGAAGTGGCCAAAAAAATCAGCGAACGCCTAAGCGCTGAAACAGTTGCTCCCGATAAAGGATGAAAGCCAAAATTACAGGCTTAGGGGTTTGGGTTCCCGATAATGTGGTCACCAATAAAGATCTGGAGTCATTGGTACAAACCAGCGATGAGTGGATAGTCACCCGCACCGGTATTCGCGAACGTCGCATTGTTCCCAAAGAGTTACACTATAAAGCTTCCGATATCGGAAGTTTCGCTGCCCTAAAAGCCCTCGAAGCTGCAAATTTAAAGGCAGATGAACTCGATGGAATCATTGTTGCAAGCATCAATCCCGATAAACAATTTCCGGCTACCGCCTGTTTTGTTCAGGCAAAAATCGGAGCTTCTCAGGCCTTTGCTTTTGATGTAACCGCAGCCTGTGCCGGTTTTGTCGTCGCCTTGAATCAGGCTGCGCTTCTGGTTGCCGCTGGCCAGGCGAAAAATATTCTTGTGATTGGGGCTGAATTACTTTCTCCTGTAATCGACTGGTCAGATAGAAACACTTGCATTTTGTTCGGCGATGCTGCGGGTGCAGTTATTGTAGGTGAGAGTAACAATGCTGGACAAGGTGTATTACAATCCGGCATTTTGCGTTCCATGCTTAAAAGTGATGGAAATGCCTCTGAAATCTTGTATTTGAATTCGCAACTCAGTTTTAATGAGAAACAAATCGACCCAGAAAATAATTTGAAACCCAATTGCATGAATATGGATGGCAAACAGGTTTTCAAAATGGCGGTTAAAGAACTATCCGATATTGTATCTCGCTGTTTATCAGCAGAAGGCCTTAAGCCTTCTGACCTAGACCTTTTGGTTCCGCATCAAGCCAACAGCCGAATCATCCAGGCCGTGGGTGAACGATTGGGACTCAAAGAAAACCAAGTGATCATAAATGTGCAGAAGTATGGTAACACTTCATCTGCATCAATTCCTCTGGCCTTAAATGATGCTTTGCTAGAGGGACGCTTAAAACCGGGTATGTTAGTTGCCTTAGCCGCTATTGGCGGAGGAATGACCTGGGGCTGTAATCTAATCCGTTGGTAAGCTGTTCATGCACTTCAGGCTTTGTAGATTACGCGAATGGCCCCGAACAATTAAACTCTTGGAATGTATTTAATTCCCAAAGGTTTATTTTTGAGATGGTCTCTAGAAAGAATCCTACAGTAGTTAGTACGCAGGGAGCGATTTTACATGTCTAAAACCATTTTCTTATTTCCAGGTCAAGGCTCACAATATGTTGGCATGGGAAAGGCTCTTGAAAAATTTCCTGCTGGCAAACGGCTTCTAGATATGGCTAATGAAGTACTCGGGTTTGATCTGGTTAAGCTGATGTTTGAAGGCCCTGCTGACGAATTGATGCAAACGCAAAACACCCAACCTGCCATGTATGTAACTTCGATGATGAGTTTTGCCTTGTTACAAGATAGGGAAATCGCCTTTGATTATGTAGCCGGTCATTCCCTGGGTGAATACAGCGCCCTTTGTGCAGCCGAGGCCCTTTCCTTTGAAGATGGTTTAAAATTGGTTCGCCTCAGAGGTGAATTGATGGCTCAGGCGGGAGAGAAACAACCTGGTTCCATGTCGGCCATACTCGGCTTTGAAAAAGAAAAACTTGAGGCAATATTTAAAGATGTATCCAGTCACGGTGTTGTTGTGGCAGCTAACTATAACACTCCTTCCCAAATTGTGATTTCTGGCTCTGTAGCAGCAGTCACTAAGGCTGGGGAACTAATCAAAGAAGCAGGCGCGAAAAAAGTGATTCCCTTACCGGTCAGTGGCGCTTTTCACTCACCGTTGATGGAATACGCCAAGGCAGGATTGCAAGGGGGATTGGATAAAGTTGATTTTAGATCTCCCACCGTTCCGGTTATTACCAATGTCGAAGCAGAACCCTGCCAAGTAAGCCACCAATTAATGCCTTTACTAGTAGAACAATTGACTTCGCCTGTGCGTTGGGTTGAAGTAATACAAAAGGCTATCTCCTTAGGTTGTACTCAAGCCTATGAAGTGGGAGCCGGGAAAGTTTTGATGGGTTTGGCGCGTGGCATTAGTCGTGACCTAACTGTTAAACCAGTTGAAAGTGAACAAGACTTGGAGTCTGGAGTTTAGCTCATGATTGATTTGCAGGGTCAAACCGCAATTGTTACAGGCGCTAGTCGAGGTCTTGGCCTCGCAATTGCCGCCAAGCTGCGAGAGCAAGGCGCAGCAGTGCATCTACTCGCTACCCAAATGGAGCGATTGGAAAAGGCTAAAAAACTTTTAGAAGAAAAGTCTGGAGCGCAGCTCTGGACTTGGGCCTGTGATGTTTCCAATACAGAGTCCTTTAATCAGACCCTGAATGACATTTTGAAGCAGAGTTCAAAAATTGAAATTTTAGTGAATAATGCAGGTGTTACACGAGATAATCTTTTACTGAGAATGAAAGACGAAGACTTCGACCATGTTATCGCGACCAATTTGCGCTCTGTGTACCTCGGTTCGAAAGCCATCATCAAACCCATGATCAAACAGCGTTACGGACGCATAATCAATATTTCCTCCATTGTCGGAGTTCGAGGGCAGGCGGGACAGGCCAATTATGCCGCATCCAAGGCAGGTATTATCGGTTTTACCAAAAGTTTGGCTCGTGAAATAGCTTCCCGAAATATCACCTGCAATGCTATTGCTCCCGGTTTTATCCAGTCCGATATGACCGAATCTTTAAATGAGGAACAAAAAAAGTCAATTTTAGCTGATATTCCCCTGGGACGAATGGGTTTAGCTGAAGAAGTAGCTTTCTTGACCACATTCTTGGCTTCAAGAGAGGCAGCTTATATCACGGGACAAGTTCTTTCTATTGACGGCGGAATGGGTATTTGAGTTATGCAGGAGTAGAAGTAAATTCTTGAGAAATGGATCATCAGAACAGTTCGCATTTCCGTTAATTTTTAATAAGTTTCCCCCCATCTAACTAAGGAGCATTCGATGTCGGAAGATATCGCCGATAAGATCAAAAAAGTAGTCGTTGAGAAATTGGGAGTGACCGAAGATCAGGTTAAGCCCGAAGCCTCGTTCATTGATGATTTGGGAGCCGACTCCTTGGATACTGTAGAGCTAGTAATGGCTCTCGAAGATGAATTCGACATTGAGATTCCTGATGAAGATGCAGAGAAACTCAAAAAAGTCGAAGACGTCATCCGCTATGTTAAGGACAAGGCCTAAGCGCCTTTGTTGAAATGGGCAATCCATAGTGCCCATTTCTTGAACATGCTTTTTAGCAAAATCAGGTTCTTGTTTGCCCGATTGAAGGGGCGGAGGAGTGACCTTGATGCCCTTGAAAAAGTTTTAGCTTACCGGTTTCGTGATAGGAGTCTGCTCTTAAAGGCTCTTAGTCATCGATCCTATCTGAATTCGATCAAAGGCGAATCAATAGATTCTAATGAACGCTTAGAGTTTTTAGGCGATTCAGTGTTAAACATGATTGTTACCGCACATCTGTTCAATACCTATCCCGATAAAAGAGAGGGACGCTTGTCCAAGATGAAATCCCTTGTAGTCAGTGCCAAGGTATTACAGTTGTGCGCGCAAAATTGGGATTTGGGACGCTTTGTGCTTCTGAGTAATGCTGAAGCCAAGGCGGGGGGCCGCGAGCGCTCAAGCATCTTAGCCGATGCATTCGAAGCCGTAATTGGTGCAGTATTCGTAGACGGAGGCGTTTTGCCTGCCAAGCGCATACTGCATGCGCATTTGATGCCCATGATTGTTGATGTACTCAATGATGAAGAGTTGATGAATTACAAAAGCAGTCTTTTGGAGTACACGCAATCTCAAGACCTGGGAGTCCCCCAGTACCGAGTCGTTTCCGAGAGCGGCCCTGAGCATAAAAAACAT
>JBBQAD010000058.1:0-10906 GCA_038315885.1 Fibrobacteria bacterium
GATGCCTCCGAACAATTGATACACACGTTTCAAAAAATAGTTGGCTGCCAGCGGCAAGACTGCGGTAGGTAAGAGTCCCAACAAGGCCAATTTAGGACTTAAGGCAAGTAAACAACCGAGAGTAAAGATCATCTGAAAACCCATACGGCCCAGGTGCAGAATCGCAGGGCCTAACAACTCTCGCACCCGTTCTAAGTCATTGGTGCCCAGCGACATGATGTGCCCAATCGATTGACCATCAAAAAATTTCTTAGGTTGACGCAGCAAATCGGCAAACAATTGTTTGCGAATGGCATATTCCATTTGCCTGGAGGCCTGGATGACCCATAATCTTTGATAGAGTAACAGTCCTGCTCCAATAAGAGCGCTGCCTGCAATCCAAAGGAGAGGCGAATATATAGCCGACATGGCCTTGCCCGCTGTTAGGGCATCGATGATATGCTTTATCATCCAAGGAGGAACCTGGTCTAAGGCCGTTGAAGCCACTACCATTAGGCATCCACCCAAAATGGTATAGCGATGGGGAAGAAGAAATGGTTTTAAATACTGAAGTCGTTTGGAAAAGCGGCTACCTGACATAGGGGAGCAAAGGTAGTCCGTTGCAAGTCTTGTGGCCAACTAGAGTAGTAAAGGCCAGCAAGGAGTATGAAAAGGTTACGAAATATGTGTCTTTGATGTCTCCTAATTAGGGAAAGATGTGCCGATCATTTATAAAATCCAACAGGTCTTCACTGGTCTCCAGGGCTATTACCAGATCTATTAAGTCGTCCTTGTTCAGACCATATTCTCGCTTAGGTCGTCCCTCAAGAAAAGGAATTTTCTCTTGTATTCCTGTTCCGTTTTTTTTGCTGGCAGACTCCTTCATGGGTCACCTCTTTTGTTTACTTGCTTTGTTTACTTGCCTACGGGGTCCTTCAATCAATCTATTCTAATCTTATAACATGGACATGCAATAGTGAAAAGATTTTTTTGAAAAAATGATGTCTTTAGCTTTTACTTTAGGTTTCTGGCAAAGGGGGCTCCAGGCCTAGGATAATCCACTTTTCCTGAATACGCCTTATGAACCCTAAAGGTTTGGTCGGCAACTGGTCAGTGTCTTGTGAAAAGCCTGGGATAGACTGGAATAGACTGATTAAAAACGCATTTAACCTTAGACTCTCAATTTATCTTGACCGAGATCGGTTAATTTTCTAAAAAATAGGCCAATCTGATTGTCGTTGGGATGTCGTCCAATGGTAGGACTCCAGACTCTGACTCTGGCTATCGAGGTTCGAATCCTTGCATCCCAACCATCATACAGTTCTAACCTGCTCCTAGTCTATATATAAGCCATAGAGAACTTTCACTCGGCTATCCCGGATGATATGATGAGTGTATGGAATCTTTAGCCGATGCCCTTTGGGATCTTTTTGAGAAACAGAAATCCAAAGGTCTCAGTTCCGAAATGCGTCGCAGCCTTCAAAAGCTCGAACAGGCCGGCAAAAAAGACGCCCGTTGGTGCAATGCCATGGGAGAATTGTTACTCCTTGAAAAACAATTTTTGCGTGCTGCCCAATTTTTTCAACGCGCCTATGAACAGGAACATAAAGCAGAGTACCAACTCAATTGGAGCAATGCACTCTACTATGGCAATAAATATGCCCAGGCTCGCGATGTTTTAGAAGTCTATTTGGGAGAATATCCAGATGATTACCATGCCTTCTTAAATCTCGCGAACTGTCAAATCCATTTGAGCGAACTCGGTAAAGCGCGTGCCCTTTGTTCACAAGGCCTTTTGAGCGGAAAAGGCAAGTCATTGTTTTTAAATACTCTGGGCCAAATTGAATATCTCTCTAAGCAATTTGAAAAAGCACTTGATCATTTTGATAATGCATACAACGAATCAAGTGATTACATCGATGCACTTTTTAACAGGGCCAACCTACGACTGCAACTCAATCGGATAGATGATGCTATTGCCGACTATCAGCTTTGCGTTCGCAAGGATGAAAATTTTGAACCAGCCTTTCAGAATCTAGCTCTAGCATATCTGGGGCAGGGGAGAGCCGAAGAGGCACGGCATGCCATTCGCAAAGCCTTGGCTCTAGGTCCGGTAAATGCCGTAAACTACTACCTACAGGGCCGAATTTTTGTGGCTGAAAAAGAATACCGATTGGCTCGCGACAGTTTTAAGGAGGCCATGAAATTTGATCCCGGTTATTGGCAATCGTATACCGCACTTGCCGATGTCTATCGACTGGAATCACAGCTGGATGATACACTTACGCTCTTACAGAAAGTCATGTCTCAATCCGATATCCATTTCGAGGTGCGTCGCGAATGTATACAAATTCTTTTTAACTTGCAGGCCTATCCGCTTTGTCTTAAGCAAATTGAATTGCTGAAAACCGATGAATTAAATGATGGTATTCAGTTTATCCGTATCTATTCGCTTTGGAAATCGAGCCAAACCCCCGCGGCCTTAAAGGAGATTGGCAATCTTTTAAAAATAGCCGGTGAAACACCCAAACTGCTGACGCTTCTGGCGATGATGCTGCGTGAATCAGGGGCGCGCGATTTGGGCAAGGCCAGGCTACTGCGTGCCTTGGAGCTTCGTGAAGACGCTTTGGAAGCCGCCTTAGAGCTTGCCTCCCTCTATCAAGAGCAGGGTCATATCGAATTGTCGCTTCAGGTTTTAGAGGCCCAGCTAGCCTTTTATCCCCATAATGCCGACCTCATGTACAATCTAGCCTGCTGCTATTCTTGCAGTCAAAATACCCATAATGGGCTCGATTACCTTAAAAAGGCCTATGAATACGGTTTTCGAGACTTTGATAAAATGAATAGTGACAAAGACTTGGAAGAATTAAGAAAATTGGAGGACTTCAAAGGACTTTTTGCAGAAGCAGAAGTGATTTAAGGGAATAGAGTGATTTTTAAGTTGAATTATTTATGTAACTCTATGTGTTACGAATCTTGGAATCGGATTTAGGCGGCCACATGAAAACAATAAAAGACGATTGGCATTTTGTAGCTGGGGAAAACCAAAGCAAACTTCCTCCCATTCAAGAAAACCGGATTTTTCATGCACTAACAGCTGCCTATCAAAACAGCCATCATCAAGATTTATTCAAAACCACGCAGATGATTGTAAAAAAGGAAAAAGAGCTTTGTGAAACCGCCTTGTCTGAGTTAGGCAAGGTAGGGGAGGATACGGGCGGACCTAGTGATACACTTAATCTTTTAATGGACCATTATAACTCACGGCTCATTTTAGCTGTGAACAAAGAAAAAGTGATCGATAAACTGGCAGAAGACTCGCAGCAAATGTTGGAGGAGTATAAAGGCAAGACCCATGAATTGGCCGAAGTCAAACGGACATTGATGGAGTCACAGTCGAAATTGCGTGAGCTCAGTAAAGTAACGGAAAAATTGACCAAGAAAGAGGAAGAACTGCGTTTTATTGAATCCAATTTACGACAGGGGATTGAGAGTAACAAACGCGATATTTTGAATGGACTCTACGAAATTGTGCTTGAGATAGGGGAGTCAAGCCCCCTTCCTATAGAGGTTCCCAGCCATATTGAGGCACTGCCTGCAAAAAATATTTCAGTAGAAAAAAGTCCTGAAAATTTACTCGCGAAATTGGAAAGTCCGAAACAGGCCCTCACAGCAGCACCGAAGCCAACAGAAGCCAAGACTGATAGTAATACTAATGTAAAACCTGAGACTATTAAGGCGACTCAAGTTGCTACGCCTAAAGCCAGTGATCTAAAGTCACCCTTAAAAAGCCCATTTCCCATTCCCGAAAGAGCAGAAAGCAAGCAAGTTGCTCCTGCCCCTCCGTCCGAAATGCGAATTCCAGCTTCACTGAGTGGACTTGCGCAATTGGTGAGTAACAGTAAATTGAATGCTGAGAAAAATGAAATTGAAGAGGTACGAGTTTTTGAAGAGAAAAAGAAAGAAGGAAAGCCAACTTTTGCTCCTATCCCGACAGCCAATGTTCCTCCTCTGTTAATTAATCCTGTCAATCAAGACACTGCTGAATTCTCTGTTCCTCAAATGCATGGTTTTCAGAACCAGCAGAGTGAATCCATCGCTTTTGAGAGTGCCGATCCAATGTATCTCTTACAGGTAGCTGAATCACAGCGCTTTTTTGAGCCCGACCGCGAGGCTTGTTCGAAATCCCTAGTTAAAACTCCAGATGGAGCCGTGATTGCAGAATACTTCTATTTGACCTAGTCGTATAAAAATGAACGGCACTACGTATTCAACACACTGCACACAGTATTGTCACTCTTGTCTTTGCGCAAAAAGAGCGTGGAAGAGTTTCACATTCGCATGGAACTGCTTTTTGGAGATTTACTGAATCGTTTAGAAAGCACCAATACCATTCACCTGGAAACTCATCTAAATGAAATCTGCAACAAAAAGTTGATTGAAAACATCATGCGGGCTCCCCGCAAAGAAAAACAGGAACTGTTCGATAGTTTCTCCCGCCGTGCCCTGGCCAAGATGGAAGCCATGGGAAAAAACCGAGCTGAACTGCTTTTGGGACAGCTCGAGGCCGTTTCCAGTGTATCATCGACTCGGAAGATTAAAGAAGTGAAGTAGGTTCATTCCATTCTGAGCTTTAGCATATATCCTGTAGCATCCAAAAGATTTCGAGAACTGTATTTTCCAATATTTTAAACTTCGCATAAGATATATTATGTAAACTAAAGTTTACAGAAGATATAGGGGCTGATATGGTCTTATCTGACCTTTTAGAGGTTTATGGACATTCATAGCTTATGGACATTGATGATGTGTCTTAGTCGCTCTGACTGGATTTGTCGAACTCAGGTTGCAAGTTTTAGAGGATGATTTTTCTTAGTTAGCTCAAAGACAGAATGACATCATTCGCATGCATATCTGAACAGCGCCAAGCCGGCTTTTTTGCTTAAACAGAGATTTCGGCGGTACAAAAACCAAAGTCAGGTTTGAAGTGCCTGTTGATAGGCCTTCAAGGCTGAGCTAGATTTAGCAGAAATTCACCACAGGAGCCAATTATGCCCGTTGCCGATTATAAAACCTATTGCAAGATGTTAGAGCGTGCTGCATCGGGTAAATTCGCCTACCCAGCCATCAACGTGACTTCCATGGAAAGCGCTAATGCAGCGCTGCTGGGTTTTGCTAATGCAAAATCAGATGGAATAATTCAGGTGAGCACCGGTGGCGGCCAGCATGCTTCAGGCCAAGCCGTTAAAGATATGGTTATGGGTGCCATATCGATTGCAAATCATGTCCATCTTATGGCTGATAAATACAATGTCGTGGTAGCCCTGCATACTGATCATTGCCAAGCCACCAAAGTCGATTCATTTCTAAAACCCTTGATTGCTGAGACCGAGAGACGCCGGGCTAAGGGTGAAAAAAATCTCTTCAATAGTCACATGTTTGACGGTTCCGAACTTCCTTTGGATCAGAACATGAAAATTGGCCGTGAACTTCTAACTCTTTGTGCAAAGAATGAAATCATTCTCGAAGTCGAGGCTGGTGTCGTAGGCGGTGAAGAAGACGGTGTTAACAATGAAGGTGCTTCTGCTGAAAAATTATACACCACTCCTGAGGATATGTTGGCAGTCTACGAGGCTCTCAATCCTATTGGTGGCAAGTACATGTTTGCCGCTACCTTCGGCAATGTGCACGGTGTTTACAAACCCGGAAACGTAAAATTAAAACCTGACATCTTAAAACAAGGTCAAGATGCAGTTGTTAAAAAACATGGTGAAGCCGCTCGCTTCTGGCTGGTATTCCATGGCGGCTCCGGTTCTACCGAACAAGAAATCAGAGAGACATTAGACTACGGCGTTGTGAAAATGAATGTGGATACCGATACGCAGTATGCCTTCACCCGCCCCATCGTCGAGCATATGTTCAAGAATTACGACGGCGTCTTAAAAGTGGATAGCGAAGTCGGAAGTAAAAAAGCCTATGACCCACGCGCCTATTTGAAAGCCGCAGAAAAGGGTATGGCGGATCGTATCACAGCAGCTTGCGCTGATTTGCGCAGCACCAATACATCGATGCTGCTTAAGTAATACAGATGCATTTCTTTCTAATTCGCATTGGAGAGAATAATTTATTGAGAAGGACAGTTCATCAGAATTGTCCTTTTTTTATTGTTTCAAATTAATTGTTACAGTGAGAATTACAAATACAGAATCGATTCAAGAATATCGATGTATCGAAAACAGAAAATCAATCCCCTAATTTACAAGTTGCAGCTTAAATAAAAAAAAGTGAAGAGATTTGAAGAGACATGGAAATTATAGATATTCAATTTTTGAAATAGTTCTCAGGCCTTTATGCCTTTAGCCCTTCCCCATTACCACACAACTGTTATGTCCACCAAAACCGAAGCTGTTACTGATTCCAAAT
This sequence comes from Fibrobacteria bacterium, assembly GCA_038315885.1. Classification (GTDB taxonomy): domain Bacteria; phylum Fibrobacterota; class Fibrobacteria; order UBA11236; family JBBQAD01; genus JBBQAD01. Next base: position 6,403 of record JBBQAD010000058.1, read on the forward strand.
TCGACATCGAGCTTAGCTGCTACGTTTGCTACACAATCGATATCACACTCTGGATCTTGATTATCAACATTGATGGTGGGATGCGCCATTTGTTTCTGCAAGCTCATAACTAAAATGGTTGCTTCAATCGCCGAAGCCCCACCCAGTAAATGCCCTAACATCGACTTGGTCGCGTGGATTTTCAAATTTTTAATATGTGTACCAAACACTCTCCGCAAGGCCTTTACTTCGGCCGCGTCGCCTAAAGGCGTGGATGTCGCGTGTGCATTGACCAGACCAACCTCTTCTTTCGCGATACCCGCATCAGCAAGTGCCTGTTCAATGGCAAGAGCAACCCCCTCCCCATTTTCCAACGGTGCCGACATGTGGTACGCATCACAACTTGCACCATAGCCTTTGATGCTTGCCAAAATAGTTGCACCTCTTGCTAGTGCATGTTCACGTTCCTCCAAGACTAACACTCCAGAGCCTTCACCCAACACAAATCCATCTCTATCTTTGTCAAAGGGTCTCGATGCTTTTTGAGGCTCATCGCAGCGGCGCGATAAAGCCCGCATCATTGAGAATCCCGCGACTGACACTGGGCAAACCGACTCCTCTGCCCCGCCGGCCAGCATAATATCTGCTTTGCCTAAACGAATCTGATCGGCTGCGCTGATAATGGCGTGATTACCGGTGGCACAGGCTGAGGAGACTGACCAATTCGGGCCCCGCCAACCTAATTTCATCGCCATCATTCCAGAACCCATGTTGGTTATCGACATCGGAATAAAAAATGGGCTTACGCGCCTAATCCCCTTGGTTTCAAGTTGCGCAGAGTTCGCCGAAAATATTTCCATTCCACCAATACCCGAACCGAGTATCATTCCCGCGCGTTCGAGTTTGGGTACTTTTTGATCAAGACCAGCCATGATAACGGCATCCATAGCCGCTTTCATAACATATTGGATATATCGACTGGTACGCGAGGCTTCTTTCTCATCCAAAATACCACGGGCTGAAAAGTCCTTGATCTCGCCTGCAAAATTTGTGGGATAGCTGCTAACATCAAATCTTGTAATTGGACAGATAGCCGATTCACCCGCTACTAATTTCGAGAAAACCACATTGGGATCACTGCCCCAGGGAGTCACCAAGCCAAGACCTGTGACTACAACCTCTCTATTCACGCATCCTCCCACGCATTCCCACCTTACTCGAACGAAAAGCCAAGGAAACTTTTTAGTTTAACAAAAGATAAGAATTAGGGGTGCAGATGACTGAAGCAGAACAAGCAAGCCAAGCTACAGGCCGCTTAGCCTGGATGGATTTGGAAATGACTGGCTTAAATCCAGATAAAGACACTATTCTAGAAATTGCGGTATTGATCACGGACAGCGACCTCAATTTAATTGCGGAGGGCCCTGAAATAGCCATTCACCAAAGCCCAGAAAGATTGGCTGTTATGGACGAGTGGAATGTGACTCATCATAGCGCCTCGGGCTTGCTAGGGAGGGTAAATAATTCAGAAATTGAACTCGAACAAGCGGAACACCAAGTCCTTGAATTTGTATCACAGCATCTAAAGCAAGGTGATTCCCCACTTTGCGGTAACAGCATTTGGCAAGATCGGCGATTTTTGGCAAAACATATGCCGAAGTTGGAGGCATTTTTCCACTACCGGTTAATCGATGTGAGTACCATAAAAGAACTTTCTAAACGCTGGTTTCCTGGCAGCCCCATTCCACAAAAGAAAGAAAGTCACAGAGCCTTAGCCGATATTCACGAATCGTTGCAAGAGCTAAAATATTACCGTGAGCATCTTTTTATTAGGGGGACCTAAAGCTGCTAAAGTTCTCTAGTGCGAGAGAATTTGTTTTCAAATAATTTTAAACCAAGGTCTTATAATTCTCGATTTGTCCCGTAAATTCTGGTGAATTCCCCCCTTGCTAATTACTTTAGGGGAACTATGCAAATGCTGGCCTTTTTTGGCCTTAGAATGGTTTAATTCTCGAAGTGTATGGAGAAACAAACGCCTTGTCCCAATTCTCAACAAAACTACAGCACAGCGATTTCTCACCTAGACATAGACGGCATGTTCCTTTGAGAAAGCCGAGATGGCCTAAGGCTATAACTGTAACACTATTTTCCCTTGCCCTTGTGATTGGTTTTAGACTGTTTGCATCAGCCCCCTCACCTACTCAAGTTGTTACGATAGTCAAACCTGAACTGAAACCGAGATTTGTACTCCCAAAAGTTCCGCTCGAACATTTTTCTTCTTTCAAAAATTATCCATTGCAGGACTCGGTTGAAATTGACGGACATTCGGTAGTGTTACACTATTCGCAAGATTCCACAATTCAAGATAGGATTGAATTGTATCTCGCCCGCTATCGGCCAGAACATGCATCCATCATGATTTGTGACCTAGCGACTGGTCAAATGATTGGCTTGGGTGAACGCAGGGACAGTCTGGTTAGCAATAAACCTAAATTAAGTTTTGGAGATGCCTATCCTGCCGCCTCCCTGATAAAAATACTTACCGCCACTGCAGCCATTGCACAAAAAGGGCTTTCGCCCGATGATAGCATTGCCCAAGTGGGTGCCTATCACACGCTTTACTGGCGCCAATTACACCTAGAGAACAAGGGAAACACTCCAAAAGTAAGCCTGAAACAAGCATTTGCACATTCCAGTAATCCTGCTTTCGCACAATTGGGAATTTCAGTGGGACCCAAGTTGCTGAAAGAATATGGAACTCTTTTTGGATTCAATCGGGTCAATCAACCGCCAATTATACAAACTAGCCGTTATGTTGTACCCGATTCCGGATTCCCCCTAGCAGAGGTTTCGTGCGGCTTTACTCAGTCAACGACTATATCACCCATGCACGCGCTCACCATTGCCCGGGCAATCGGAGACAATGGTGAGTTACAAAATCTGCACTATGTAGATTCGGCTTATGAGAATAACAATGCGTTGCCTTTAGTCAAAGAAACAGGAACTCAAATTATGGGTCCAAGTAAAATTCGCAAGCTACAGGCTCTCATGCAAGAAACCATCCATTCCGGAACAGGTCGACGGGGTTTTTATTCAAATCTCTCGAGAGCACAGCTCGACAAATTGGAAATTGGAGGAAAAACCGGTTCACTTGATGGCCCAGAACCTAAGGGGCGCTATGATTGGTTCATTGGATATGCTCGCTTAAAAGATAAACCCCACCAAGGAATTGCGATAACAGTGATGTTAGTGCATACTAATTATCAAAGTTTGCGGGCAGCCCATTTTGCAGCCCTTTTAGTGCGAGAGTGGCTTCGCGAGGAAGAAAAGAAACAACGTAGTGATGCTTGACTGTTACAAGGCGATTTAGGTAAATGGCCCGAAAAAAAGTAGCCCTGATATTAAGCGGTGGCGGCGCCAGAGGAGCCTACCAGGCTGGTATTCTCAGCGCATGGAGTGATATATTTGCCCGCAATGGAAAAATTGAAATTCTTTCGGGTGTTTCGGCAGGCTCGATTAATGCTGTACGTATGGCACAAAGCGCGCCTTATTTCGCCTCTGGAGTTGAGGCCCTAGACCACCTTTGGAGTTCCCTAACCACTGACCAGGTTTTTGATTCAGATTTAAAGACAGTCCTGCATAATCTTGCATCTTTGTTACACAGTTCGCGGGGCATCGCTAACAATCCTAGAGAAACAATTACTCATTCCCTGTTACATACTAACCCGCTAAAAAATTTTCTCAGCACCAATATCGACATGGGTCAGGTACATCATCGTTTGAGAACTCTACCCGATTTGGCGTTGGCGGTTAGCTGTTTCGATTATACAGATTTGAAAAGTTCCACTTTTTTTGAGACCAAGCAAAGTTGTCCCTCCTGGGAACGTCCCACCCTGCGGGGTGTTCGCACTGAACTTAGCATCGAGCATGTTTTAGCCAGCTGTAGTGTTCCACTGGTCTTCCCTACTGTTAAAATTGACGGCCACTTTTACGGTGACGGAAGCATGCGAAACATGACTCCCTTAAACCCAGCCATCAAACTGGGGGCAGACCGAATCATTTCGATAAGCTTACGGGGTGATAATATTAAAAAACCCGAAGCAGGCCCTCCAAGCATGGGCTGGGTTGCCTCGACCCTACTCGATTCCATGTTTTTGGATGCCGTAGAAGTAGACTCCCAAGTCATGAATCGCATCAATATGATAGCTGGAAAGGTTCCTGAAAAAGATAGGGATGCAAAAATTATTGACCTCTGTCGAGTAACACCGACCGTTGATTTTGGCGCCATAGCTCATCGCTATCGGAAGAAATTTCCCAGAACCCTACGCTGGCTCTTTGGAGGGTGGATCAATAGAGAATTGTTAAGTTACCTGCTCTTCGACCAGGACTACACGCAAGAACTAATTGAACTAGGAAGACGCGATGGACACCTGTTTCATGACCTGGTTGAAGAATGGTTATTGGAACAATAAGAATGGTATTTGAAAAATTTTTGGAACGCTGTTTTTAGTTGAGCTGATTCTCT
>JBBQAD010000447.1:0-3182 GCA_038315885.1 Fibrobacteria bacterium
ATCTGCGAATTGCTTTGGCTCTCTGCAAAGATGTTAGCGACTTTATCGGCAAGCTTTAATTTGATGCTTTGTTATTCTGCAACTTGATGACAAGCGACCCGTGCTTCAGCGACCCATTTTAAACTTGGGTTTTCAATTTCACAGCGTTTTAAGGGATTATTTAGGTAGAGTGAGCAACGATTGCGAAATGGGCAACCCTCATTAAGCCGCAGTGGTTCTGAATCAGGATAACGCGCCAGCACTTCTTTGGCTATCGCAGGGTCTTCTGAGGGAGAGGAAGCCAATAGCAGGCGACTGTAAGGATGTAGGGCCTTTGCAACTGTGAAGGCTTCGACAGGGGCCTCTTCGACCAAATCTCCCATATACATCACACCGATTTTATCAGCCAGAAGCCGAACCATGGCAAGGTTATGTGATATAAACAGGTAGCTAAGCCCCAGTTGATTCTGTAAACTTTTTAATAGCCATAAAATCTGGGATTGGATGGAGAGGTCGAGACTGGCCACCGGTTCGTCACACACCAGAAATTTTGGTTTAGTGATTAATGCTCTGGCAATAGCGACTCGCTGTTTCTCTCCCGAACTTAAGTTGGCAGGGTAACGACTTAAATGTCTCTCTTCCAGTCGAACTGATTCAATAATCTCGCTTAACCTAGCTTGCCGGCCACTTTTATCAAGTTGTTTTTCATTTTCCAATCCTTCCAACAAAATTTGACGAATGGTCATACCACTATTGAGAACAGCATCGGCGTGTTGGAATAACATGCGAAGATCTTTTCGAACTTGTCGCAATTCTTCTTTGGATAACTTTTCCAGATCTCGTTTCTGAAAAAACACCTCTCCAGAATCAGCACTTTGTAACATTAAAGCGGTCAGTGCCAAGGTCGATTTACCTGAGCCGCTCTCCCCTACCAATCCATAACACGAGCCTTTTTCAATTTGCAGATCGATGCCGCTCAAGGCGATGAACTTTTTCTTGGCCTTACCAAAACTTTTGCGAAGTTTTTTTATTTCTAAAATCGGGTTTTCTGTTTGATATATATCAGTAGCTTTATCGATAGTTTTATCGGAAGCACTTTCGGTAGGATAATCAATAGAATTCCTAGGCGCTGACTCGTTTTTATTGAGTTGAGCCGACTTTAGATCCTCCGGTTCTTCTTCCCGTTCTTTCTCAAAATCTTTCGATCCCTTGTGAATTTGCGCTGTAGTGTTTGAAAAGATTTTTTTTGAAATTTCGGGAAAGTGACACAGTGCCCAGGCCTGCCCATCTTCACTATTGGTGCCAGAGGGATTATGATTTTCACATTTACGGCGCTGGTCCTTCTCGAGACGATTAAGAAAGGCCTGACAAGTCGAACGATACAAGCAGCCTGTAGTATTGCTCTCGGTGGGCTGAGCAAACTGGTTATGACCAAATTCTTCAAAGGCCTGTAACAGTCCTGCCGTATAAGGATGGCGGGCCCTTTGCATAACTGAAGACGTGCTGCCTTTCTCAACGATGCGACCCCTGTGCATGACATAGATACGGTCGGTGGTCGCCTGTATCACTCCCATATCGTGAGAAATCAGCAATATCGCAAGGTCATGCTCTTCGCGAAGGCGAAGTAATAACTCAAGCAGTTTGGCTTGAGTTGTGACATCTAAGGCAGTACTGGGTTCATCGGCGATTAACAATTTTGGTTTGGGGGCCAAGGCCATCGAGACCATCACACGCTGGGCCATACCTCCGCTGATTTCATGGGGATACAAAGACCATAGCCTTTCGGCTTCTGTTAAGCCGACATCGTGTAACAGTTTAAAACCGTAAGCTTTGTAACTCTCTTTCCGACTTTCATTGTTATTGGATGCTACACCGGGCCGTCTTTTAATAGCCTCCAAAAGATGCTCTCCCACGGTGAAATAGGGATTAAGAGCTGCTCGTGGTTCTTGAAAGATGGAGGAGATACTAACACCCAAGAGTGGCTTTACCAGCTTTAAATGACTGCGCTGATAGGCGCTGAGCCTTTTTCGAATCAGGTTTTTATTGCGGCGAACAAATTTTTCTGCCTTTGGTAAAAGGGGATTTCCTTCAAATTCGGCTTCCCCCTGCCAGATTCCAGGACCGCCTCGAATCAGACCTAACAAGCCCTGTGCGATAGTGGTTTTACCCGAACCCGACTCTCCGATTATTCCTACGATTTCTCCAGAGGCTATTTCGAGTGATGCACCCGAGACCGCATCGAGACTAGACTCCCCTTCACCAAAACGGATATGCAGATCGCGAACTTCGAGTAAAGGTTTAGCGTCCTTCACGATAAGCCAACCTTGCGTTTAATCCATCACCTAAATAAAAGAAGCCCAGTATGGATACAATAATTGCGATGGCAGGAAAAAACGTTATCCAGTATAGCTCACTAAAGAAGGTCATTTGACTGCCTTCTATAATGTTACCCCAAGAAACAGCCGGAGCTTTAGTTCCAAATTTCAGGTAACTTAAAGTCGTTTCGACCATAATCGATTCAGCCATGATTAACGAAAATTGAATGGCCAAAACAGCCCGGTTCTGATACCAGAACAAGTGTCGAAGGATAATTTTCGCATCCGCCAGACCGCTTTCTCGGGCTGCCAGAATAAATCCCATATTGGAGAGAATTTTTACCCGCGTCAGCACCAAATCAGCCACTTTGGGCGCGATGGTTAGACCGAGCACCAGCATGGTGTAATAGATATTTGGCTCCAATGCGCAGATCAAAACCAGAATCAAGACCAATCTGGGAAAGGAGAGCATCACCCCATTGAATCCCCGAATCAATTGTTCCCAAACGCCGCCATAGTATCCCCCCAAAAGACCTAGAGGAAAGCCCAGACCTAAGGCCACCAGACAAGCTAGAATCCCAGGTATCAAACAGTTGCGGCTTCCCGCCACAATTAAAGCCAACATATCTCGACCATCCCTATCGGTGCCAAAGATATGTTTGTGAGAAAAGGCTTTCTTTTCGGCTGCGCTGGGGCCTTTGTCTTCGCTGTTATCGTCTTCTAAAAAACTGTAAGCATCTCCCGGCCCTGATGAGACTTCTGGGTGGATGCCTAAGTTTCCGAGTCCCTTTTGCGTAACCAATAGCTTTCGCAGCCAAGACCAGGAGGGAGGCACGAGAGTGTGCTCATAGTCCATTTCTTGCGATGTATACGAAGTTAAACGTTCTC
>JBBQAD010000415.1:0-3671 GCA_038315885.1 Fibrobacteria bacterium
AACCAACTGAGCTAAGCGACCGAAAATCTTATTGATTCATCATCAGACAGGCCTAGGATAGCAAAATTAGGCGTCTTGTGCCAAGGGTAGACGAATTGAACTAGGTGTTTTTCCATCAGACTTCACTAGCTAAGCTATATAAAAAGTCGAGCCTGCAAGGTTAAGGCAAATTCTGCCACATTTTCAGAACCAAGTGCCGAGTATGGCAAGTTTACTTCCAGGGCTAAACTTGGGCGGGGACGAAAAACGAAGCCTGGAGTGACCGTAACCAAGTATCCACTATGTCCTGCATCTTTGCCTTTAACTATCTGCTCACCCGTCTTTAAAAATTCAAACTTCATCTGCAAGTTCAACTCTTCGCCTACTTCAAAGATGGGTTTTGCATATATAGCGAAGGAATTTTGTTTTACACTGTTACTGTCTTCGGCAGCCCACTGGTAGTAGCCTCCCAATAAAATTTTAATGGCTCCTTGATTGTGTAAGTAAGCACTACCTAGCTTATAGATAGCACCCACTTCGGAGGGCTCCAGAGCTTGACTAGCCAGGGGTAATGCCGCATCAGCAAAAGCAAAAATAGGCCATGGCTTATGCGAATATTTTAGGCCTATGCTGGGGCGAAGTAGCCCATAGCCCCGATTATTGTAAAAATCACGAGCCTCATCATTTTCACCATACATAGATAAGTCGACCGATGCTTCAAAACCCTTGGGTAAGCCGCGCTTAATGGATAAAAGCAGACGATGTTGGCTAGGGCTCCCGTTGGCATTAGAAAATTTACCCTCGTCAATAAAACGTCCCGTGGCTGCAATGTATCCATACTGAATACCAGCCTGTAGTTTCTTGTCATTTAAGGGAAAATAATCATCAGTAGCCGAAAAAACGGTGCTAGAGAAACAGAGAAAAGAGAGTAACACTAAATACAAACAGCAAGAATAACACAAGGGAGTTTGAAGAGCAGGATATGTCTGGGCTCTCCATTTATATCGGAATTTTCTCATGGTCTGAAGATAAAGTCTTAAAACAAGAGACGCCACTGCATTGATAGGTTATGCTCTAGTTCTCCCTCTCCTTCAACCTCCGTTATAGGGTGTAAAATAGAATAGGCAATCTGAAAAAGACTATTAGTGCTTAAGAAATAATTGATTCCAGCGCTATATAAATACTTGCCATCATTGGGTTTTTTCATGTCTGCATCTATTCCTTCAATTTTCAACCAAGTGTCGCTTGCCCGTCCATTGCTATACTCCTCATGCCAAGCACTCATTCCATAGAATGCAAAAAAATTAGGAGCATGGTTGAAAATGGTAGCATCGCTCCCCTTGGCGTTTTTGCCGCTTGCAAGTTCACCACTGAGTTCAAGATGATTCAGCCGAAATTCAAATCCCGCCTCCGCAGCTGGGGCGAAAAATAATTGTCCATCCTTCCCAGCATTTTCAAATTTTTCGGCAATCCGTTGGGCCACAGCTCCTTGAAGTGTTAATGATTCAGTTGGAGAGATACTGATCATGGCATGAATACTTTTGGAGCGAAAAGTATTTGGCTTTCCCAAATAAGCGGGATCATTCTCCGATTCTTCAGAGCCAAACGATTGATAACCACCATTATAAATACCGAAATCGTAACTAAAGGGCAGCATAAAAGTGCCTGATTGTAACATTTTACCACCGTTAATAGCTACACCAATATCCTCACCAGTGAAGCCACAAGATTCACTGAGAAACCGGTAATACAATGAGCCTTTGTTGAGTGTTAACAAATCCCGATCGGAAAGGACGCCTTCTTGAGAAAAAGGTAAGCTCATCACCCCGGCTCGAAGATTAAAAAGAGCTTGCGGAGACCAGAAAATAAAGGCTCGTTCCAGTCCTAATTCTCGCCTGTGTGCTTCCAGTCGCGGGCTAAGCTGAAAACCCATATCCGCAGGTAAGTCGCCGAGTATATCAAAAGTGGCTGAACTGAGGCTCATTCCTAGCTGCCTAGCAGAATCAATATCAATGGTGATGTTTTCATAATCGATTCTAAACTGTAAATATCCACCAAAGTGAAGAGTCTGGGTTTCTCTTTTTGTGTTAACATCCCCCTTTGAATTGTTCGTTAGTTGTGTTTCTTCAACTTGGTTTACGGATTCATCATTTTCATTTTTGTCAATTTGTTCTGCACTAACACTGCTATCCTTTTCTTTCAACGTTTCATCAAGTTCTACCTGCTCATGGACTTCTTCTTCTTCTTTAATTTCTTTACCCTCAGCAACTTGTGATTCGCTCATATCTGCGTACAAGTTTTTAGCCAAAATCAGGTTAATGGCAAACAGACAAACAGGCAAAAGCAAGATTCGCATCATTTTAGATCTCCTAAGGGGCAAACAATGCCAGAATTTTAGTCTGGAAAGTAAAAAGAAAAGGATGGGCTTGTGTTGAGGAGTAATTTTCAGATCAGATGTCCGGTGAAGGAGAGGAGAATCCCAATGTTGTTCATTTTACTTTCTGCCTTGAAAAAACCCATAACAGGCTTGTCGCTCCTATTCAGGTTAGACACTTTGTTTGGAATCATATGCCTGATGGCGGCCAATGGTTTTGCACTGCGAACTTTAAGCGGACAAGTTATCGATGCAGGAGATAAGCCTTTGGCGGGAGTTAAACTCAGTCTTTCCGAATCGGGGCAGAGCACTTATAGCGATACAAAAGGTCGTTTTGAAATAGGTGTTGAGGGCAGTCCCATCAAGCGATTGCTGGGTGAAAGTAAAAGACTGAGGTTTGAAAGCAATCTCCTCTTTTTTCCGGATGATCAAAGTCTTAGTAAGGGCCACATAAAAATTTGGATTGGGGATGCCAAAGGGCGGATTCATAAAACCTGGAACTTTGTAGAATCGACTTTGCCAACTCAGTTAACATTATTTGAAAAGGAAACCCAAACCGAAGGCGTCTATTTCGTTGGAATAGAAGGTGCTCGTTATTCTTTGCTTAATCGGCTGCTTTGGCTTAGCGCCGGGGCTTCGTGGCAATATCCGTTTATCTCGCTCATCTCACCTAATTCTCAAGCAGGTCAGCAAAAAATGAGAATCAGTCTTGGTAAAAAGAGTTCCCGGATGCTGGTTCTGGATACATTGGTTTGCTCACTTTCCGGATATGATACACAGTCACTTTCCATCACACAAGATAGTTTAGCAGGCCTTTTAATCCGAATGCCCTTTGCGGGAAGCCCTTTTTCAACATTGCAGGCAGTCGCGGTTTACGACAGTATTAAAACTGTAACAATCAAATCCAGGGGATTAACCGTAGTTAATTCAGGAGATGGTCTCTACGCTTCTAAGAAAATGGGTTGGGTGGCAGATAATGCAAGTCCCATCGAATTAGTAGAGCGCCAGGCAAGAATGATTACACTCGACAATGGACTAATACGTGTAACAGTATCTCCCAGCCTGGGTATGCGGGTGATGCAGATGACCGACTTAAGTCTGAATCAAGATATGTTTTATGAATACACCCCCATTCAAGGTTTTCGAGTTTGGGATGTCGGCGGAGTGGAAGCCTCCTGGCCCTTTTTTGAACATGGATTGCAAATGCTGGCTGATGAACCCGAATCGAAATTGCAATCGGGTGGGTACCGAATTATCAAGGAAAGTGACGGTTCTGTAGTCGTGGCAATGAGCATGCACTTTGAATTGTATCAGACCC